>JAYSCE010000306.1:0-5634 GCA_041915035.1 Xanthobacter sp. | reverse complement strand
CACCTGTTGGCGTGACGGCAGTTGCACATACATGCACGGCTCAAGGCGGTACTTGTCCATCGCGGCCACAGCAGACGCGCCTTCCGTCCACTGGCCGCCGATCAACAGCCGGCAGGCAGGCAAAGCGACCGTAATGTGCGGCGCCGCGGCATCTGCCATTGCTTCCACTCCCCGTTTTCTCGTTCCTTTGCGGCTTAGAGCCCATTGGGCATAAGCGAAAATACCGATTTACATTGGGTGCTATAAGCAGCACCTATATCCCTTGGCCAAACTCCTCATATGCCCGGTGCCCCATGGACCTGCGCCAGCTGCGGTACTTTGCCCAGATCGTCGAAAGCGGGAGCCTGTCAAAGGCGTCGCGTTGCCTGTTCGTGGCTCAGCCAGCGCTAAGCCAGCAGCTTGCCAAGCTGGAGGACGAAGTCGGCAAGCCGCTGCTGAATCGCTCCGCGCGCGGCGTCACCCCAACCGAAAACGGCCTCGCGCTCTATCACCACGCGCGCTTCATGTTGCGCCAGCTTGACCAGGCCCTGTCGATTGCGCGCCAGGACACAGGTGTCGTCCGCGGCATGGTCTCGCTCGGACTTCCATCGACGACACTGGTAGCGCTCGGCTTGCCGCTGATGCGGTGCATCCATGAAAAGTACCCGGGCATCCTGCTCAATGTGGTAGAAGGCATGAGCGGGCATATCGCGCAGATGATGCGGCTCGGGCAGCTTGATCTTGCGATCCTTTTCACGAGCGACGTTTCGTCCAAGCTCGATGCGATTCCGTTGCTGGACGAGGAGTTATTTCTTCTTTTGCCACGGCACAGCACTCATCTGCCGGAAGACCAGGTCAATATCTCGGTCAATGATGTCGCCAAATTGCCGCTCATTCTGCCGACCGGCACACACGGGCTGCGTCGCCGCATTGTTGCGGAATTCGATCGCCGCGATCTCACCCCCCATGTCGTCGCTGAGATCGACTCGCTCACGCTCCTGATGAAATGCGTCTATGACGGCATGGGCGTCACCATTAAACCCATGTCTGCGCTACATCACGAAAATGAACATGGCCGAAACTGGCGCGCTATACGCATAACCGATGCGACGCTCAATCGCCGAAACTATCTCTACTCGATATCCAGGGACCTATTATCTCCGGCGGCGTCAGCTGTTGCTCTTGAACTGCAAGATACAGTGAATATTCTCGTGACGACCGGGAAATGGCAAGGCGTCTCACTTGTCGAGCCCCACGACCATGCCAACGACACGTCGCAGGCCGCAGCCGAATAAGCCCCGCGCACATTGACGGTATGGCCGGATCAGCCGCCACATTGATGGGGCGACCCCTAATGATGGCCCAGATAGGCGCTCACCAGTTTTTCGTCGGCCATGAAGCGAGGCCAGTCACCGTCGCCGATCTCGTGGGCGACCCGTCCGGTCGCCATTACATAGGCCCGGCTCGTTGCGCTCGACGCGATGGCGATGTTCTGCTCCACCAGAATGATGCTCATGCCATCGGCGCGCAGCCGGCCGAGAACATCGAGGATGTCCTTCACCACCTTTGGGGCAAGGCCGGTGGAGGGCTCGTCCATCAACATGATATCCGGCTGGAGGAGTAGCGCGCGGCCGATGGCGACCTGCTGTTGCTGGCCGCCGCTGAGCAAGTCGCATCGCACGTCCAGCTTTTCGCCCACCGCGGGGAAGAGATCGACGATCCGATCCAGGGTGAACACGCGCCGACGCCCACGCCCAGCCCGCTCGGCCAGTGCCAGATTTTCGCGCACCGTCAGCTCGCCGAAGAGGTTCCGGTTCTCAAGCACCACGGCGAGACCGAACCCGCTGCGCAGATGCGGCGGGATGCGGGTGATGTCCTTGCCGCCCAGTCGGATCTCGCCGTCCCGCGCGGGCAGGAGACCGGCCAGCGTGCGTACCAGCGTCGTCTTGCCGGCACCGTTGGCACCCACAAGACCGACCACTTCCCCCTTCCCGATGCCGAGATCAATTCCCTGGAGGATCGTCAGCGCGCCGTAGCCGGCGCAGAGGCCCTTCACGCTCAACATCTTACACCCCCAGATAGGCCTCGCGCACGGCCGCATTTTCCTGGACCTCCGTCATGGTGCCGGAGGCGATGATCCGCCCGAAGTTGAGCACGTGGATGGCTTGCGCCACTCCCATCAGGTCCATGTCATGCGAGACGAGCAGGATGGCGATGCCCTCGTCCGCCAGAAGCTTCAACTTGGTGATAAGCACCTCGATCTCGGTGGTGGTGAGCCCCGAGGAGGGCTCGTCCAGCATCAGCAGCCTCGGCTGCCCCTGATAGGCCCGCGCCAGCTCCAGCAGGCGCCGCTGGCCGGCGGTCAGCAGCGGCGAGGGCCGGTCGAAGACGGCTCCAAGATCGAAACGCTGCGCGGTCTCATAGGCCCGCGCACGCATGTCCGTCATCTCGCGCCGTGCCGAGGGGAGGCCGGCAAGTCCGGCGAAGAAGCCCGAGCGGCCCGCCTTGAACGCGCCCACCATCACATTCTCCGCGACGGTCAGGCGCTCGAAGATCTTCGGCGTCTGGAAGGTACGCACCAGTCCGTCGAGGCTCCGCCGGCGCACACTCTCGGCACGGACATCCCGTCCATCGAACAGCACCTCACCCGACGTGGGCGTGAGAAAGCCGGAGATGATATTGAACAAGGTCGTCTTGCCCGAGCCGTTGGGGCCCATCAGCCCGGTGATGCCCACGGCCGGAGCCGCGAAGCTCACGTCGTGAAGCACCTGGAAGCCACCGAAGCGGTGGGCGATGGCCTTCAGCTCCAGCAGCGGAGCATCGGGCGCGCGGGCGGCTATGCGGGGAGCAAAGTTCATGGCGTAGCCTCCCCGCTGGCGGCGACACCGGACCTGCGCCTCACAAGATCGACCAAGCCGCGGCCGAGGCCCCACAGTCCATCCGGGAAGAACACCACGGACGCGACAAGCGCGAGCCCGAAGAGGACGCGATGGATGTCGCCGAGCGCGCTGAGCAGTTCCGGCACGAGGCCGATGAAAAGCGCGCCAACGATGACACCGGCCGGGACCGACGCGCCGCCGATGACAGGAACCAGCAGGAACATGACGGACTTGTCCACGCCGAAGCTGTCCACGTTCACGAATCCCACATAATGGGCGAACAGGCTGCCCGACAGCGCACCGAGCCCGCTCGACAGCATGAAGATCCAGAGCTTCAGCCGGGCGTTGTCGATGGCCATCACCATGGCCGCATCCGGAGCGTCACGCATGGCCTGCAGGGCGAGGCCGATGCGGCTGCCCATCAGATTGTGCATGGCAAGGATGATGGCGAAGGCGATGGGCCAGACCAGATAGTAGAACTTTTCCGGCGTATCGAAGACGAAGCCGCCGATCGCCAGCTTCGGCACCCCCGGCACGCCGAGCGTGCCGCCGGTGATGAAGTCTGCCTCGAAATAGATGTTGGTGCAGATGATGCCGAGGGCGAGGGTCGCCAGCGCCAGGAAGTAACCCGACAGCCGCAGGATCGGCCGGCCGATGAGCGCGGCGATGGCAATCGAAAGCACGATGCCGATGGCGATCCCCGCGGGGGCCGGCCAGCCCAGCCGCGCCGAGCAATAGGCGCTGGCGTAGCCGCCGATGCCGTAGAAGGCCGCCTGTCCGAGATTGACGATCCCGCCCTGTCCGAGGAGGAAGCCGACGCCGGCGCCCGCGATGGCATAGAGCCCGCAGAACACCAGGAGGTCCACGGCGTGGCGCTCCAGCACCAGCGGCAGGATGAGGTAGAGGCCGGCGGCGAGCGCGTGCGCGGACAGGGCCGCCGCCGATGGGCGGGTGTTCCTTACCCGTCGCGCAGCTAGCTCATCGGCAATGCCGGGCGGGGCCAGAGAGGTCTTGTTGGGCAGCATGGCTCAGCCTCCCTTGCGGCCGGCGCGGCCGAGGATTCCATCCGGAACAAAGATCATGATGACGATGAGCAGGGTGAGGGCGACGGCATCCTTCATGCCGGATGAAACGAAGACGATGGACATCGCCTCCAGAATGCCGATGACGAGCCCCCCGACCAGCGCCCCGAGCGGATTGGAAAGGCCGCCCAAGATGGCCGCCGCAAAGCCGATGAGCGGGGCGACGAGGAGGCCCGCCAGCGCCGCCAGCAGGCCGCCCAGCGCGAAGGTGGCGGTGCGCATCGCCCGGACATTGATGCCGGTGGTGGCAGCGCCATCGGGATCGATGGAGGCAGCCATCATCGAGAGACCCAGATGGGTGTGCCGGTAGAACAGGCGAAGCCCCAGGATCAACGCGGCGGAGATGGCAATCACCCAGAGGGCATGCTCGCGGATGATGGCGCCGAAGACCTCGTACACCTCGTCCCCGAGCGGAGGCAGAAGGTGCTCCTCCCGCCCGAACAGGTAGAGCACCCCGGCCGAGAAGGTGAAGCCGAGGCCCACCGTGAGCAGGAGGAAGGATTCCTCCCGCGCCCGCCGCGCAAACAGGGCGCGGATGGGGCCGAGTTCCACGAGGATGCCGATGGCCATCCCCGTGAGAGCGCCGACAGCCACGGCCAGCCAGAGCGGAAGGCCCCACAGGGCGGCGGCGAACACCGCCGTCGCCGCGCCGACCACCGCGAGTTCGCCCTGCATGGCGTTGATGACGTGGCTACCCTTGAAGATGACGGCAATGCCCAGCCCGACGAGGGCATAGACGAAGCCGTTGGTGACGCCGGCGAGCAGCGCCTGGGTGAAGAGCATCAAGGCCAAGGGACGTTCCCTCTTTTTGGTTCAGGAACCGGCCTTGAACGGCAGGCGGACAAACTTGCCCTTGTCGAGCTTCGAGAAGACGTAGCTTTTGAGCGTGAGCCCGGTCAGGTCGTCCTGCGAGAAGTCGAACCGTGCCATGGCGCCGTCGAAGGGACCGCGGATCGCCTCGCACAGGGCGCCAGACTGTGCGTCCGGCCCGACCTTGGCGAGGCTGGCGGCCACCGCGTTGAAGGCGTCCCAGGCGCTCGCCTCCATGGTCTTGGGCAGCACTCCGTATTCCTTGTGGAAGGCGTCCACGAACGCGCTCTGGCCGGGCAGCGGATCCTCCGCAACAAGGAACTCGGCGAAGACGATGTTGTCCGCCGCGTCGCCCATGGCCTTCACATACTCGTAGGTCGCGGTTCCGATGCCCGACAGAAGCGGCACGGTCATGCGGATCTGCCGTGCGTTGCGGAAGGGCGTCGCCGAGTTGCCGATGACGGCGACGGCGTCGGGGGCTGCGGCCTTCACCTTGGCGGCCTGTGTCGTGGCATCGGTCGCGCCGACCTCCCATTTCTCCACCGCCACGATCTCCACGGGGTAATCGGGGCTCACTTCGCGGATCTTCGTCATCACGATGTTGCCGTAGGCGGAATCATGCAGCACGCCGAGCTTCTTCGCGCCAAGCGCCTTGGTCGCGACCTCAAGCAGCGCGCGGGCGTTGAGGTCCTGGGACGGGAGCATGTGGAACACACAGCGCCGGGTCTTCTCCATGGGAACGCCAAGGCCGGTGAAGGCCATGACGGGAATCTTGGCCGGGTCGGCCACGCCGCCCACGGCGAGGGTCGAAGCTGTCAGCGTCGGGCCGATGATGGCCTGCACCTTCTGCGAGAAGATCAGGTTGTTCGCCTTGGTGACCGCGA
>JAYSCE010000305.1:0-5647 GCA_041915035.1 Xanthobacter sp. | reverse complement strand
CGGCGGCGCTGGAGACGCCGGGCGGGCTGAAGATCCAGACCATTCACGCCTTCTGCGGCGGCCTGCTGCACCGTTTCCCGTTCGAGGCGGACGTGGCGGCCGGCTTCCGCGAGCTGGACGAGGTGGCCCGGCGCGAGCTGATGGCGCGCATCCGCGCCGACCTCGTGGTGGCGGCGAGCCTTGCCCCCGCATCCCCCGCCGGCGAGGCGCTGGCGCGGCTGACGGAGGAGATGTCCGACAGCGGACTCACCGGCCTCATCGAGGCGGCGGTGGCGCTGCGCGCGCGCATCCTGCCGCTCGGCGACACGCCTGCCGCCCGCCGCGCCGCCGTGGCGCGGGCGCTGGGGCTGCCGGCGGGGCTCACGGTGGCAGACGTGGAAGCCGAGATGCTGGCGAGCCCGCATCTGCCGCGCTCCGAATGGGAGAGCGTCGCCGCGACCCTCGCCACCTCCGACAAGGCCACCGACCGCAAGCGCGCGGACGACCTCGCCGCCGCCGCTGCGGCGGAGGACGACGCCTCGGCCCTCGTCGCCTATCGCGGCGTGTTCTTCGGCTCGGACGGCCCGCGTTCCGACAAGAACCTGCTCACCAAGGGCATGGGCACCCGCGAGCCGGACCTCCTCGCCCGCTTCACCGCCGAGCGCGACCGGCTCGCCGGCCTCGACGACCGCCTCAAGGCGGCATGGACGCTGGAGCGCACCGGCGCGGCCCTCACGCTGGGCGCGGCGGCCTGCCAGGCCTACGAGACCGCGAAGGCGGCGCGAGGCCTCCTCGATTTCGACGATCTCATCACCAAGGCTGCGGCGCTCCTCGCCGAGCAGCCGACCTTCGTGCAGTTCAAGCTCGACCAGGGCATCGACCATATCCTCGTGGACGAGGCGCAGGACACGAGCCCCGAGCAGTGGAAGGTGGTGGAGGGCCTCGCCTCGGACTTCTTCTCCGGCGCAGGCGCGCGGGCGGGCGTGACGCGCACCATCTTCGTGGTGGGCGACGAGAAGCAGTCCATCTTCTCCTTCCAGGGCGCCGATCCGCGCGCCTTCGGCGCCATGCGCACGACCTTCGAGCGCAAGGTAGGCGTCAAAGGCTTCCGCCGGGTGGAACTGCCCCATTCCTTCCGATCGGCGCCGGGCGTGCTGGAGGCGGTGGACGCGATCTTCAAGAGCGCCGACGCACATGCGGGGCTGACGCTCGATGCCGTCGCCCCCGTTCACGCCGCCATCCGGGCCGATGCGCCGGCGCTGGTGGAGATCTGGCCCACCACCGTTCCCGAGCCCCATCCCGAGCCGGACAACTGGCGTCGGCCGCTGGACGAGGTGCCCACCGACGATCCCGTCAGCCGGCTCGCCGCGCGCATCGCGAGCTTCATCCAGGCGGGCATCGCGAACGGCCTCGCCATTCCCTCCCGCGATGGTCGGCCCATGCGGGCCGGCGACGTATTGGTGCTGGTGCGCCGGCGCGGGCGGGTGTTCGAGGCCGTCATCCGGGCCCTGAAGGAGCTGAAGGACCCGCGCGTGCAGGTGGCCGGCGCCGACCGGCTGGTGGTGCCGGATCACATCGCAGCGCTCGACCTCATGGCGCTGGGCGACGCGCTGCTCTCGCCGCACGACGATCTCTCCCTCGCGTCCGTGCTGAAGAGCCCGCTGTTCGGCTTCACCGACGATGACCTCATGGCCCTGTGCCCGCAGCGCAGGGGGACGCTCGCCTCAATGCTCGCCGCCTCGGACGATGGGCGCCACCGCGCCGCCGCCGGCCGGCTCGCCGGCTGGAAGGCGGAAGCGGAGGGGCTGCGGCCGTTCGATTTCTACGGCCGGGTGCTCGGCCGCGACGGTGGGCGCCGGGCCATGCTGGCGCGGCTTGGCCCCGAGGCGGCGGACGTGCTGGACGAGTTCATGGCGCTCGCCCGCACCTATGAGGGCGCCGAGCCCGCGAGCCTCGCCGGCTTCCTCGCGTTCCTGCGTCGTGGCGGCGCGGAGACCAAGCGCGACATGGAGAGCGGGCGCGACGAGGTGCGGGTGATGACCGCCCACGGCGCGAAGGGCCTTGAGGCGCCCCTCGTCATCCTCGCCGACACGGTGGACATGCCCCGCCCGCGCATCGCCGGCGGGCTCCTCACCTTGCCCGGGGAAGGGGTGCCCGTGCTGGCGCCCCGCAAGGCGGAAGACCCGGAGGTGCTCGCCACCGCCCGCGCCGCCGCCGCCGCGCGGGAACTGGAGGAATATCGCCGGCTTTTTTACGTGGCGCTGACCCGCGCCGAGGATGCCCTCGTCATCTGCGGCGCCGAGACCCGCGCGCCGGCCAAGGACAAGCCCCACGCGCGGCCCGAGGGCTGCTGGTACGACCTCGCCCGCGCCGCGCTGGAGCCGGAAGCCGACGCCGGCCCGGCGCTGGGCTTCGAGGGCGAGGTGCTGCGCTGGCGCCGGGGGCCGGGGCTGCAGGTGGCGGGCGGCGGCGCTGCCGTGGTGCCGACGATCGAGGCCGGGGAGGCCCTTTCCTTCCCCCATCCCCCGCCGCCCGAGCCGGTGCCGCTGCGCATGCCTACCGACGTCATCCAGCGCGCGCCGCGGGTAAGCACCTGCGCGCCCGCGCCGCTGCCGGAGACTGCGCTGCCCCCCCTCGTGCGCGGTGATCTGGTCCACCGGCTGCTGGCCGGCCTGCCGGAGGTAACGGCGGCCGAGCGTGAGGCGGCGGGCCTGCGCCTGCTGCGCCACGCGGCCGACGGGGTGGACGCGGCGGCGCACCGGGCGATTCTCGATGAAGCGTTGGCCGTTCTCGGCCATGCGCCCCTCGCGGAGCTGTTCGGCGCCGGGAGCCGGGCCGAGGTGCCGGTGATCGGGCGCATCACGGGGGCGGGCGGGGAGGTGTTCGCCGTCAACGGCCGCATTGACCGGCTTGTCGTCCTCCCCGACCGGGTCCTCGTCGCCGATTTCAAGACAGACCGCGTGCTGCCCGCGAACCCCAGGGAGGCCGGCGAGAGCTACGTTTCCCAGCTGGCGGTCTATGGCGCCATTCTGTC
This sequence comes from Xanthobacter sp., assembly GCA_041915035.1. GTDB lineage: Bacteria > Pseudomonadota > Alphaproteobacteria > Rhizobiales > Xanthobacteraceae > Xanthobacter. Next base: position 2,634 of record JAYSCE010000305.1, on the reverse strand, counting down.
GCAGGCGTTCGGCGGGCGGCCGATCGAAGCGCGGCTGATCTATACGGCCGGGCCGCTTGTGGTGCAGCTCGATCCGGCACGGCTCGCCGCGGCGCTGGCGAAGCTTGGCGTTGCGGCGCCGGCTTTCGCGTCCCTTGGCGTCAAGGGCGCGTGAAGGCGCCTTGACGGAGAGGGGAGGGGCTACCTACGTTCTCCCCCAACATCCAGTGGTTCTCCCCGTTCTGCCCTACGAGGTATGTCATGGCCGTCGAGAAGGTTTCCGATCAGAATTTCGATCAGGACGTGCTGAAGTCCAGCGCGCCGGTCATCGTCGACTTCTGGGCGGAGTGGTGCGGCCCCTGCCGCATGGTTGCCCCCATCCTGGAGGAAGTCTCCGGCGAGTTGGGCGAGAAGGTCCGCATCGTGAAGCTGAACGTGGATGAGAATCCGCAGACGGCCTCCAAGTACGGCATCATGTCCATCCCCACCCTGCTCCTGTTCAAGGACGGCAAGATCGCCTCCCGCCAGGTGGGCGCCGCCCCCAAGGCCAAGCTGGTGCAGTGGATTAACGGCTCGATCTGAGCGTCCTTCGCGCCAAATGTGAAAAAGCCCCCGGATTCGGGGGCTTTTTTGCGTTTGGGTGAATGGATGGAGCGTCAGCCGAGGCTTGCCATCGGCCTTCCGGAGGCCGTCACACGCTCCACCATGAAGGCAGAGGCGGCCCGCACCCGCCAGGGCCGGTCGAGGCAGAGGCTCGAATCGTTGAGGCGAGCCGCCTCGGCCTGCGCCTCCCCTTCGCTCGCGAAGCGATGGGCCTCGCGCGGGAAGAAGGCCCCGCCGGGGATGATGACGGCCTCACCGTCTTGAGTATCAATGCGCGTCTCGCTGCCGTCGAAGAAGACCCAGCCGCACGGCGCACCGGGCACGGCGCGGGCAACGACATGGGCGAGCGAGAGGGGGACGCGGCGGCGCGAGGGCTGCCAGCGCGGCATACGGAAACTGAACATCGGACCCGTCGTCCTCTATCGCCCCTGAGGTGTCTTCCATGGGGAAATGCTCAAGGGCGCCCGACCGTTCCAACCTGCGACGTCAGGAACGTTTACAGGATGTTGCCAACTGCGAGGCTCAAGGCCCCGAATCAGCGCGGACTCAGTAGCTGACGGCGGCGAGATAGAGCCCTGCCGCAGGGGCCATCGGGCCGCAGCGGGTACGCTCGGCGGCGGCGAGGGCGGCGGCGAGATCGTCCGCGCTCCAGCGGCCTTCGCCCACCCGCATGAGCGAGCCCACCATGGAGCGCACCTGATGGTGCAGGAAGGACCGCGCGGAGGTCACGACGCGAATCTCGTCCCCGTGGCGGGAGACGTCGAGCTGGTCCAGCGTCTTCACCGGCGAGGCGGCCTGGCACTCGGCGGCGCGGAAGGTGGAGAAGTCGTGCTTTCCCAGAAGACGCTGGGCGGCGATGTGCATGGCCTGCGCATCCAGCTTCTGGGGAATGCGCCACGCCCGGTCCCGGTCCAGGGCGAGATCCGGGCGGCGGTTGACGATGCGGTAGAGATAGTGCCGCCTGGTGGCGGAGAAGCGGGCGTCGAAACTGTCCGGCACCCGCTCGGCGGAAAGCACGGCCACCGGGTGGGGCCGAAGCTGGGCCGTCATGGCATCGCGCACCGTGTCCGTACGCCAGTCCTTGCTCAGATCCACATGCGCGACCTGCCCGGTGGCATGGACCCCGGCATCGGTGCGCCCGGCACCCGCCACCGTCACCTTTTCCCCGCAGAAGCGCTGGAACGCCTCGGCCAGCACGCCCTGCACGGTGGGCAGGTCCGCCTGCATCTGCCAGCCGGCGAAGGGGGTGCCGTCATATTCGATGGTGAGCTTGTAGCGGGGCATGGCGGGTTCCCGCCGTCAGGCGAGCCGGCTTCCGGGCGGGACAGCATTGCCCCTAAGGAAGGTGTCTGCGCCCATGGGCTGCTTGCCGGCCTTCTGGAGCTCCACGAGACGCACCGCGCCCGTGCCGCAGGCGATGGTGAGGCGGTCGTCCAGTACCGTGCCGGGTGCTGCGGAACCCTCCGCGAGCGTCGAGCGCAGCACCTTCACCCGCGCCTCCTCCGGTCCGAGGGGGAACCATGCGCCGGGGAAGGGGGAGAGGCCGCGAATGCGGTCGTGAACCTGCTGGGCGGGCTTCGACCAGTCGATGCGGGTCTCCGCCTTCTCGATCTTGGCGGCATATTCCACGCCGGTCGCCGGCTGGGGCGTGAAGGCGAGGCCGCCGCGCTCCAGCGCGGCCAGAGCCCGGCCCATGAGGTCGGCGCCGATCACCATCATCCGGTCGTGCAATTCGCCGGCGGTCATGTCCGGCCCGATGGGGATGCGCTCCACAAGGCCCACGGGCCCGGTGTCCAGCCCCGCTTCCATCTGCATCACCGCGACACCCGTCTCCTTGTCGCCGGCCATGATGGCGCGCTGGATGGGGGCGGCGCCGCGCCAGCGCGGCAGCAGGGAGCCATGCAGGTTCAGGCAGCCGAGGCGCGGCGCATCGAGGATGGCCTGCGGCAGGATGAGACCATAGGCCACCACCACGGCTACATCCGCATCATGGGCACGGAAGGCCTCCGCCGCCTCCTCGCCTTTCAGGCTTTTCGGCGTGAACACCGGCAG
>JAYSCE010000304.1:4478-5649 GCA_041915035.1 Xanthobacter sp. | reverse complement strand
CTGATCTGCAGCACGCCAGCATCGGCATAATCCGATGAGGCGGCAATCGAGATGCCGGAATTGACGTGGCCGATGACGAAGGTCGCGCCGTCGGTGATGAGCTTGTTGGCCGCCGCCACGCCCTGCTCGGGCTTGCCGCCGTCGTCGGCCACCAGAAGCACGATCTTCTGGCCGTTGATGCCGCCGGCGGCGTTGATGTCGTTCACCGCTTGCTCGACGCCAGTCTTCATCTGCGCGCCGAAGGCGGCGATGGAGCCGGTGAGCGGCCCGGCCGCCCCCATCTTCACATCGGCCCTGGCGCCGGGCGCAAAAGCGAGGCCGGCGCAGACGGCGAGCGCGGCGAAGGAAAGCCTGTTCATCCCGATCCCCTCGAAATGAGTGTGAAGGTCTGGCGCGGGGCCGTTGGTCCGGCCTTCGCGCGCCGGGCTTCCGGCGCTGGAGAAGCGCCTTGCCCTTGTGCCAGCATGATTGCCAAACCGGGGTCCGAAGACAAGCTTGGCACCGGGACCCCTGAAGCCGAAAATTGGCTCAAACGAAAAAGCCTGCGCCGGGGGCGCAGGCTTCGGATGTGTCAGATCCCGATCGAACGGCCGGGCATCACAGCTCGCTGTAGGTGCCGTCCTTCCAGACGTAGACCACGTAGTCGAGCTTGGTGATGTCGCCCTTCTTGTCGAAGGTGAGCGGGCCGAGCACGGTGTCGAACTTCATGCCCGAGTGGATCTTCTCGGCCACCTTCTTGGGGTCGAGGGACTTCGCCGCTTCGGCCGCCTGCTTGATGACCTGAACGCCAGCATAGGAGTAGAGCACGTAGCCCTCGGGATCGATGCCCTTGGCCTTGAACTTGTCCACGATGGCCTTGGCGGCGGGGTTCTTGCGCGGGTCGGGACCGAACGTGGTCAGGGTGCCGGTGGCGCCGTCGCCGGCGATGGACCAGAACTCCTTGTCGATCATGCCGTCGCCGCCCATCAGGACGGTCTTCATGCCCTGGTCGCGCATCTGGCGCACGATCAGGCCGGCTTCCGGATAGAGGCCGCCGAAATAGACGAGATCGGCGCCGGTCGCCTTGATCTTGGAGACGAGGGCCGAATAGTCCTTCTCCTTCGGATTGATGCCTTCGTAGAGGACTTCCTTCACGCCGCCCTTGTTGAGGGCCTTCTGGGTCTCGTCGGCA
>JAYSCE010000304.1:0-4461 GCA_041915035.1 Xanthobacter sp. | reverse complement strand
CTTGTCGTGGACGACGGCGATCTTCTTGCCCTTGAAGTTCTTCAGGATGTAGGCGCCGGCCACCGCGCCCTGCTGGTCGTCGCGGCCGCAGGTGCGGAAGGTGTTCCACATCTTGCGCTCGGTGAAGGTGGGGTTGGTGGAGGCGGGGCTGATCTGCAGCACGCCGGCCTCTTCATAATCTTGCGAGGTCGGGATGGAGACGCCGGAATTGTAGTGGCCGATGACGAACTTGGCGCCGTCGGTGATGAGCTTGTTGGCCGCCGACTTGCCCTGCTCGGGCTTGCCGCCGTCATCGCCCACCAGGAACTCGATCTTCTGGCCGAGGATGCCGCCGGAGGCGTTGATGTCGATGATGGCCTGCTCGGTGCCGTTCTTCAGCTGTGCGCCCACGGCGGCGAGATCGCCGGTGATGGGGCCGGCGACGGCGATCTTCACCTGAGCCTGTGCCTGCGCCGCCAGGACGAGGCCGGCGCCGAGCGCCAGCGACGCCATCAAAAGCTTCTTCATGACTTGTCTCCCCTTCTGCACCCTGCCGGCGTCAATCCGGCCCCGGTGAATCCGTTGGCGGCGCATTGTGCCGCAATCACGGGTCGAGTCGATCCCTCCAATGAGGCTACCCGTGGCTCACTCTTCAGTCGGCGCCAGGCCGGCGCGGATGCCACGCCAGGTGGCCCTGCCGCTCGTACATCCAGCCGTATTGCACAGTCATCTGCCGCTGCCGCATGGCGCGGAAACCGAGCGTCGCGATGGAGGCGAGCAGCACGAATTCCACCGCCAGCGGCTCCGGGTCGAACAGCGTCGCCTGGAACAGCGCGAAATGGCAGAAGCGCACGGCGCAGGCGAGCAGCGCGCAATAGACGACGAGATGGACATAGGATTCCCATGACCGCGCCACTGCCTTGCCGGTGAGCCAGGCCGCCCCGCCGCCGAGGAACAGCGTCACCAGCAGGAAGTCGCCCAGCGAGGCGCCGATCAGCTCCTCCGGCCAGAGGAACAGGGTCGCCACCAGCACGACCAGCGCAATGGCGGGGCCTATGAGCATTGGGGAGGTGACGCGGCCGGGATCGCGCGCGGCGTCGTGTGCGGTCACGTCAGCGCCCTCCTTCCAGGTAGGCGGCGCGCACCTCCGGCCGGGCCAGCAGCTCCGCGCCGGTGCCGGACATGGTGACGAGGCCGTTGACCATCACATAGCCGCGGTGGGCGAGCTTCAGCGCATGGAAGGCATTCTGCTCCACCAAAAACACGGTGAGCCCCTCGGTGCGGTTGAGCATGCGGATGGCATCGAAGATCTGCCGCACCACCAGAGGCGCAAGGCCGAGGGAGGGCTCGTCCAGCAGCAGCAGGCGCGGGCGGCTCATGAGAGCGCGGGCGATGGCGAGCATCTGCTGCTCGCCGCCGGAGAGGGTGCCGCCGCGCTGGTCGATGCGCTCCTTCAGCCTAGGGAAGAGCGTGAACATGCGCTCCAGATCCTCGGCGAAATGGGCGTTGCCGTCGATGGCTGCGCCCATCTGCAGATTCTCGTAGACCGTCATACGCGGGAAGATGCGCCGGCCCTCCGGAGACTGCGCGATCTTGAGGCGCATGATCTCATGGGTGGGCAGGCTCGTGATGTCCCGCCCCGCATAGACGATGCGGCCGTCGCGGGCGCGGGGGCTGCCGCAGATGGTCATCATCAGGGTGGACTTGCCGGCCCCGTTGGCGCCGATGAGGGTGACGATCTCGCCCTCGTTCACCTCTATGTCCACGCCCTTGAGCGCGATGATGTTGCCGTAATAGGCGGTGACGCCCGATACGGAGAGCAACGGCGCCTTGCGCGCGGCGGGGGAGGGGGCGGTCGCGGCGACGGTTTCGACGCTCATGCCCCGGCCTCCACCACCGCGACGGCCTCTTCCTCGTCCTCGACGCCGAGATAGGCGGCAATGACGCGCGGGTCGTTGCGCACTTCGTCCGGCGTGCCGTCGGCGATCTTGGAGCCGTATTCCAGCACGACCACGTGGTCCGAGATTTCCATCACCACCGACATGTCGTGCTCAATGAGCAGGATGGAGGCTTGGTGCTCGCGCCGGATGGAGAGCAGCAGCTCGTTCAGCGCCGCCGATTCCCGCGGGTTGAGGCCGGCGGCGGGCTCGTCGAGGCAGAGCAACACGGGGTCCGTACACATGGCGCGGGCGATTTCGAGCCGCCGCTGGTCGCCATAGGGCAGGTCGCCGGCCGGATCGTCGGCGCGGTCGATGAGGCCGATCTTGTTGAGCCAGTAGAGCGCCCGGTCCACGGCGCCCTTCTGTTTCCGCTGCCAGGACGGCAGGTTGAGGATGGCAGCGGGGTTGAGCAGCCCGGAGGTGGTCAGCGACATGTGTTGCGCCACCAGAAGGTTTTCGAGGATCGTCATGCCCGAGAACAGGCGGATGTTCTGGAACGTACGCGCCACCCGTGCCCAGGACGCCACCTTGTGGTCGGGCAGGCGCTCGAGCAGATAGAGCGCGCCAGCCTGCGACTTGCCCCAGGCGAGGCCCGACGCGGTCACGCCATCCACTTCTGCGTCGGTCGCCGGGCCACCGTGGAACAGCGCGAGGCGGCCGGTCGAGGGCTTGTAGAAGCCGGTGATGCAGTTGAAGACGGTTGTCTTGCCGGCGCCGTTGGGGCCGATCACCGCCGTCACCTCGCCCCGCCCGGCGGCGAAGGACACGTCGTTGACGGCGACGAGACCGCCGAAACGCATGGAGAGGTGATCGACCTTCAGGATCGGATTGCGGTCCCAGGCCCGGCTCTCGCGGGCGGGGCTTGCGCTCTCGCCCGCCATCAGCCGTGCCCTTCCTTGACCAGCGATCCCGACACCGCCTTGCGCTCCTTCAGGAAGATGGTCGGCATGCGGCTGGAGACGAGGCCGCGCGGACGCCACACCATCACCGCCACCATGGCGAAGCCGAAGATGAGCATGCGGTAGAGGGAGGGGTCGAAGTCCGGACCGAACAGGAAGTCGGCCTTGAGGAAGGAGAGGTTGCGCAAGAGCTCCATGCCGCCGATGAGCAGGATCGCCGCGCCGGCGACGCCCATCTGCGAACCCATGCCACCCAGCACCACGATGGCGAGGATCACCGCCGATTCCATGAAGGTGAAGCTCTCGGGCGAGACGAAACGGATACGCACCGCGAAGAAGGCCCCGGCGAAGCCGCCGAACATGGCGCCGGTGGCGAAGGCGGTCAGCTTGGTCAGCGTGGTGTTGATGCCGAGCGAGCGGCAGGCGATCTCATCCTCGCGCAGCGCTTCCCAGGCCCGGCCTACCGGCATCTTCCGCAGGCGGATGGTCACCACCGCGGTGAGCGCGGCGAGGCCCAGGATGACGAAATAGAGGAAGAACATCCGGTGCATGGAGTTGAACTCCAGCCCGAAGATACTGGCGAAGCCGGTCTCCGAGGAATCGAACGGCACGCCGAAGAAGGTGATGGGCGGGATGGAGGAGATGCCCGCGCCGCCGTTGGTCAGCGACACCCAATTTATGAGCACGAGGCGGATGATCTCGCCGAAGGCCAGCGTGACGATGGCGAGATAGTCGCCGCGCAGCCGCAGCACCGGGAAGCCGAGGATGACACCCCACATGGCCGCGAGGATGCCGGAGAGGGGCAGGCAGATCCAGAAGGCCCAGGCGGTCCAGAAATCATCGCCCAGCGTCCCGGCGAAGAAGTCGTTGATGGGCACGCTGGTGGAGAGCAAGGCGAACGTGTAGGCGCCCACCGCATAGAAGGCGACGTAGCCGAGATCGAGAAGGCCGGCGAGGCCGACCACGATGTTCAGTCCCCATCCCAGCATCACATAGGTGAGCACGTAGATGCCGAGGTCCACCCAGTAGCGGCTCGGGCTCAGCCCGCCGGCGAGCAGGATGGACAGGAACGGGTAGAGGATGGCGAAGCTGAAGAACACCGGCTTCACCGCCGGCGCGGCCAGCGCGCCGAGGCGGGCCATGGCGCCCGGCGTGGTGGAGACGCGGCGGGGCGGACGGTTCGGATTCCACACCGTGAGCATGAGCACGAAGCGTCCCACCATCACGATGCCCGCGAAGATGGCGACGAGCCCGAAGCGATAGGTGAGGACCAGCGAGCCTGTGCCCGATTCGCTGGCGCGAAAGCCGACGAGCGGAAGCAGCAGCAGCGCTGTCAGAAGGCCGCTGACGATGGCATCCTTGATCGCGCCCGCCACGGCCGAGGGCCGCCGCTCCGGCCCGGGGGGCGGCAGCGGAACCGGATCGAGCACCACGGTGGGATCGGGCAGTCCCAGATCGTTGAGCCCCGGACCGGAAACGGTCGCCATTACACCTTCTCCACTTCCGGCCGGCCGAGCAGGCCCTGCGGCAGGAAGATGAGGGTGACGACAAGGATGGAGAACGCAGCCACGTCCTTGTATTCGATGGAGAAATAGGCCGACCAGAAGGTCTCGATGAGGCCGATGAGGATGCCGCCGAGCACC
>JAYSCE010000303.1:0-5649 GCA_041915035.1 Xanthobacter sp. | reverse complement strand
GACGACACGGCCGAGATGGTCGCCATTCTACGCCGGCGCTTCCCCAAGCTCTCCGAGCCGCACAAGGAAGACATCTGCTACGCCACCACCAACCGGCAGGAGGCCGTGAAGGTCATCGCGCCGAAGGTGGACGCGGTGATCGTGGTGGGCGCGCCCAATTCGTCCAATTCCCAGCGCCTGCGCGAGGCGGCGGAACGGGCCGGATGCCCGCGCGCGGCCCTGGTGCAGCGGGCGGCGGACATCGACTGGTCAGTGTTCTCAGGGCTGTCCAGCCTCGGCGTCACCGCTGGCGCCTCGGCCCCGGAAGTTCTGGTGGAGGAGATCATCGACGCCTTCGCCGCGCGCTATGACGTGCACGTGGAGACCGTGACCTCCACGGAAGAGGACATGTTTTTCCCCTTGCCGCGCGTGCTGCGGCCGGATGCGGCGGCGGAGTAGAGCGTGGCGGTCTATACGGATGTGGCGCCGGCCGAGCTGGAAGCGTTCCTGGCCGGCTACGACATCGGCTCCCTCACTTCCTTCCACGGCATCGCCGAGGGGGTGGAGAACTCCAACTTCCTGGTTCAGACAACGACCGGAAGCTACATCCTCACCCTCTACGAGAAGCGGGTGAGGCGCGAGGATCTGCCCTTCTTCGTCGGGCTCATGCAGCATCTGGCCGCGCGCGGACTCTCCTGTCCCGAGCCGGTGGCGGCGCGCTCCGGCGCCATCCTCGCGGAAGTCGCGGGGCGGCCGGCGGCGATGGTGACGTTCCTGCCGGGTGTCTCGGTGCGACGGCCCACGGCCCACCATTGCGCGGAGCTTGGGCGGGGCCTGGCCCAATTGCATCTCGCCGGAGCGGACTTCTCGCTGAAGCGGACCAATGCGCTTTCCGTCGCCGGCTGGCGGCCGCTGTTCGAGGCGGCCGGCGCGGCGGCCGACACGGTGGCTCCCGCCCTGTCCGAAACAGTGGCGGCCGAGCTTGCCGTGCTGGAGGCGAACTGGCCGCGAGACCTGCCTACGGGCGTGATCCACGCCGACCTCTTTCCGGACAATGCCTTCTTCCTCGACGACCAGCTCTCTGGAATCATCGACTTCTATTTCGCCTGCACGGACTTCCTCGCCTACGACGTGGCGATCTGCCTGAACGCGTGGTGCTTCGAGGCGGACGGCGCCTACAACGTCACCAAGGGCCGGGCCTTGCTGGCAGGCTACGAGGCCGTGCGTCCCCTATCCGAAGATGAAAAGACGGCGCTGCCGCGCCTCGCCCGCGGCGCCGCCCTGCGCTTCCTGTTGACCCGCCTCGTGGACTGGCTGAACGTTCCGGAGGGGGCGCTGGTGCGGCCCAAGGACCCACTGGAATATCTGAAGAAGCTGCGTTTTCACCAGGCGGTGGAGCGGGCGCAGGACTACGGTCTCGCCGCATGAAGGCCGTGGAGATCTTCACCGACGGGGCCTGCTCCGGAAATCCCGGCCCCGGCGGCTGGGGCGCGCTGCTGCGCTTCGGTGCGCATGAGAAGCCTCTCTGCGGCGGCGAGGGGCTGACCACCAACAACCGCATGGAGCTGATGGGCGCCATCTCCGCCCTGGAGGCGCTCAAGGAGCCGTGCGCGGTCGATCTCCACACCGACAGCGAATATCTGAAGAACGGCGTCACCAAGTGGATGCACGGCTGGAAGCGCAACGGCTGGCGCACCGCCGACAAGAAGCCGGTCAAGAACCAGGATCTGTGGGAGCGCCTGGACGAGGCGCTCAAGCGTCACGAGATACGCTGGCACTGGGTGAAGGGCCACGCCGGCCATCCGGAGAACGAGCGCGCCGACGAACTCGCCCGCGAGGGCATGGCTCCGTTCAAGCTGAAGGCCCGCCTCGGCGGGTGAGGGCCCGAAACCGCAGCTCACCTCACCATGGCCGAACTTTACGACCGGCTCACCTTTCCGGCCGAGGGCGAGGCGGTGGCTGCGGGCTGAGGCTTTCCTTGCCGCGCGCGGGCCATTAGGGTCCGGCCACCCTTTCGCCAGAGCGCCGGCCGCCCGCATCCCATGTTCCGCAACATCCTTTCTGTCGGCGGCCTGACGCTGCTCTCGCGCCTCGCCGGCTTCATCCGCGACGTGGTGATGGCGGCGGTGCTCGGCGCCGGGCCGGTTGCCGACGCCTTCCTCATCGCCTTCCGCCTGCCGAACCATTTCCGCGCCATCTTCGCGGAAGGGGCGTTCAATGCCGCCTTCGTGCCCACCTACGCCCGCCTCCGGGAGCAGGACGGGGTGCCGGTGGCCCGCGGGTTCGCCGACGAAATCCTGACCGCCATGACGCTGGTCCATGTTGTGCTGCTGGCGCTGGCGCTGGGCTTCACGCCGCAATTCGTCTCGCTGCTGGCGCCCGGCCTCGCCGAGGACGGCCAGCGCTTCGATCTCGCGGTGACGCTGACCCGCATCACCTTTCCCTATCTGGCGCTCATCTCCATCGCGACGCTGGTGACGGGCGCGCTCAACGCCTCCGACCGTTTCGCGGTGGCCGCCGCCGCGCCCATCCTGCTCAACGTGTGCATGGTGAGCACCCTGCTCGGTGCAGCACTGTTCCCCACGGCCGGCCATGCGGCGGCCTGGGGCGTGCTGATTTCGGGTGTGGCGCAATTGTTCGTCGTGGGGGTGGATGCGGAGCGGCACGGCATCGGGCTGCGCTTCGCCCGGCCGAAGCTCGATCCGGGCACCCGGCAGTTCCTCAAGGCGCTGGGGCCGGCCATCATCGGTTCGGCCGGCGTGCAGATCGCCCTCTTCGCCGACACCATCATTGCCACCTTCCTGCCGGTGGGCGCGCTCTCTGCCCTCTATTATGCGGACCGGATCAACCAATTGCCCATCGGCGTGGTCGGCATCGCGGTCGGCACCGTGCTCCTGCCGGAGATGTCGCGACGCCTCGCGGCGAAGGACGATGCGGGGGCCGCCCACGCCCAGGCGCGCTCCATCGAGCTGGCGGCGCTGCTCGCCATCCCGTTCGTTGCCGCAGCGCTTCTCGTGCCGGACCTGACCATGCGGGCGCTGTTCGCCCGTGGCGCCTTCACCGTGGCCGATGCGGCGGATGCCGCCGCGACGCTCCGGGCCTATGGCGTTGGCCTGCTCGCCTTCGTGGTGGTGCGCGCCTTCATCGCCCCGTTCAACGCCCGTGGCGACACCAAGACGCCGATGATCGCCTCCCTGTCCGCGGTGACGCTCAATGTGGCGCTCAAGTTTGCGCTCATGGGCAGCTTCGCCCAAGTGGGCCTCGCCTTCGCCACCGCGGTGGGCGGCTGGATCAATGTGGGCCTGCTGGTGCTGTTCGCCGTGCGGCGGGGCTATCCGGTGGGCGATGCGGCGCTCGGCGGGCATCTGGTGCGGCTCGTGGGGCTGCTGGTGGTGGTGGGCGCCGCGCTCGTCGGGTCGCAGGCCGCTGCATCGGCGATCCTGCCCATGGGCATGGGGGCGCGCGACGAGCTGAAGCTGGCGCTGGTGGTGCTGGGGGGAGGCGTCGCCTACCTCGCCGGGCTATGGCTGCTGCTCGGCCGTGGCTTCATCGCCGGGGTGATCGGACGGCGGGCACCACCGCTGCCGCCAAAGGCCTGACCGGCTGAAGTTGTTCAAAATACGACGTTCGGCAAATCTGCTATTTTGCATCGCACCCGCGCTGTGCTATCGATCCGCCGATTTTCCGGTCTCGGCTCATCGGTTGCGGGAGGTGCCGAACCTTCTCCGAAAAAGATCACGTGCGGACACCCGTCCGTCTAGGAGCCGGATGCCCATGTCGCCTGCCCCGCGTCTTTCCGTCCCGAGCCCTTTCTCGTCTGCCGCTGCGGCCGTTGCCGTTCTGGCTTTCGCGCTGGCGCTTGCCGGCTGCGGCCAGCCCACCGCGCAGCAGCAGGGTGCCCCCCCGCCGCCCCAGGTGACCGTGGCTAACCCCACGTCCGCGAACGTCACCGACACCGATGAATATGTCGGCCGCTTCGTCGCCATCGATGAAGTGAACGTGCGCGCGCGGGTCTCCGGCTATCTGGACAAGATCGGCTTCACCGACGGCCAGATGGTGAAGGAGGGCGACGTGCTCTTCACCATCGACCAGCGCCCGTTCAAGATCGCGGTGGACCAGGCCCAGGCGAACCTCGCCCAGGCCAAGGCCAACCTTGACTTCACCAAGGCCGACCTCGAGCGCGCCAGGACGCTTCTGGAGGACAAGACCTCCAACGCCATCTCCAAGCAGACCTTCGACCAGCGCACCCAGGCGGAGCGCACAGCCGCCGCCATCGTGCAGTCGCAGGAGGCGCAGGTCCGTTCCGCCCAGCTCGACCTCGGCTTCACCGAGGTGAAGGCGCCGGTGTCGGGCCAGATCGGTGATCGGCGGGTGTCGGTTGGCAACTACGTCACCGGCGGCACGGGCGGCACGCCGACGCTACTCGCCGTGATCGTCTCCACCGATCCGATCCGCTTCGAGTTCACCATCGACGAGGCGTCGCTGTTGCGCCTGACCCGCCGCAAGGGCGGCACCGACTTCAAGGGTGAGCCGGTGACGCTGCGGCTGATCGACGACAAGGATTTCGTCCACAAGGGCAAGCTCGACTTCCTCAACAACGTCGTCGACCGCGAGACCGGCACCATCCGCGGCCGTGCGGTGTTCGACAACAAGGACGGCCTGTTCCGCCCCGGCATGTTTGCGCGCCTCAGGCTCCAGTCTTCCGATCCCTATCAGGCGCTGGTGGTGCCGGACGTCGCCATCGGCACCGAGCAGGTGAAGAAGTTCGTCTACGTGGTCGGCCCCGAGAACAAGGTCTCCCAGAAGTTCGTCACCCTCGGCCCGCTGCAGGGCGATATGCGGGTGATCCGCGAGGGCCTGACCCCGGACGACAAGGTGGTGGTCAACGGCCTGATGCGGGTGCGGCCCGGTGTGACCGTGACCCCGCAGGCGGCCGGAGCCCAGCCCGCTGCCGGTGCGCCGGCCGGTGCCGCCAACGCCGCCGCCAAGTAAGGAGAAGCCCTCATGCGCTTCTCCCACTTCTTCATCGACCGTCCCATCTTCGCCTCGGTGGTGTCGGTGGTGGTCATCATCCTCGGCGCGGTCTCCTACCTGCGCCTGCCGGTGGCCCAATATCCGGACATCGCCCCGCCGGTCATCACGGTGAGCGGCCAGTATCCCGGCGCCTCGGCGGAAATCGTCGCGGAGACCGTGGTCGCGCCCATCGAGCAGCAGATCAACGGCGTCGAGAAGATGATCTATCTGTCGTCGAACTCGACGGCGGACGGTCGCTTCTCCATCTCCGTCACCTTCGACATCGGGACCAACCTCGACATCGCCCAGGTGCAGGTGCAGAACCGCGTCGCCATCGCCGCCCCGCGCCTGCCGGCCGAGGTGCAGCAGGTGGGCGTGGTGACGGCCAAGGCCTCGCCTGACCTCCTCCTTGTGGTCAGCCTCTACTCGCCGGACGGCTCGCGCGATCCGCTGTTCATCTCGAACTTCGCCAATATCGAGGTGAAGGACGTGCTGTCGCGCATCGACGGCGTCGGCTCGATCACGGTGTTCGGCTCGCGCGAATATGCCATGCAGGTCTGGCTCGATCCGGACCGGCTCTCGGCGCTCAACCTCACCACCACCGACGTGGTGCAGGCGCTGAAGGCGCAGAACGTGCAGGTGGCCTCGGGCATCCTC
>JAYSCE010000302.1:0-5675 GCA_041915035.1 Xanthobacter sp. | reverse complement strand
GGGCCGCCGCCCTCGTGGTGATGGCGGCGCTGTTCTGCGTCACCACCAAGGACGATCCGGTGCTGGTGGAGCGCCGCCGCCTCGGCATCAAGCCGAAGAGCGCGTGGCTGGAGCTGGAGCCGCTGAAGAACGTCCAGGTGTGGCGCTTCTCGCTCTATTACTTCTTCGTCTTCGGCGCCTTCGTCGCGCTGGCGCTGTGGCTGCCCCAGTATCTGGTGAAGGTCTACGGCCTCGACATCAAGCAGGCCGGCATGATCGCCGCCGCCTTCTCCGTGCCGGCGAGCCTGTTCCGCGCCTATGGCGGGCATCTCTCGGACGTCTACGGCGCGCGGCGGGTGATGTACTGGACCTTCCTCGTCTCCGTTCTCGCCACCTTCGTGCTGTCCTATCCGCCCACGGACTATGTGGTGCGCGGCATCAACGGGCCGATCACCTTCCACATGGAAATGGGCGTCGCGGGCTTCACCGTCACGGTGTTCGTGCTCGGCTTCTTCATGGCCCTGGGCAAGGCGGCGGTCTACAAGCACATCCCGGTCTATTACCCCAACAATGTGGGCGCCGTGGGCGGCCTCGTGGGGATGATCGGCGGCCTCGGCGGCTTCGTGCTGCCCCTCGCCTTCGGCGTGCTCAACGACCTCACCGGCCTGTGGACCAGCTGCTTCATGCTGCTGTTCGTCATCGCGGTCGGGGCGCTGGCCTGGATGCACCTCGCCATCCGTCACATGGAGAAGGAAGCCTCCGCGCCCGCTCTGGCCACCCTGCCCGAGCTGCCGGAAATGCAGGGCATGGAGGCTCCGGAGTCCCCCGCCCCTGCCCTGCCCGCCCGCAAGGCCGGCGCCGTGCTGACCGACTGGCGGCCCGAGGACAAGGCCTTCTGGGCCTCCACCGGCCGCGCCATCGCCCGGCGCAATCTGTGGCTCTCCATCCCGGCGCTGCTCCTGTCCTTCGCCATCTGGCAGGTGTGGTCGGTGGTGGTGGCGAAGCTGCCGCTGGTGGGATTCAAGTTCACCACCGACCAGCTCTTCTGGCTTGCCGCGCTCCCCGGCCTCACGGGCGCGACGCTGCGCATCTTCTATTCCTTCATGGTGCCCATCTTCGGCGGAAGGCTCTGGACGACGCTCACCACCTGGTCGCTCATCATCCCCGCGCTTGGCATCGGCTATGCGGTGCAGAACCCGGATACGCCCTATGTGGTGCTGCTCATCCTCGCGCTGCTGTGCGGCTTCGGCGGGGGCAACTTCGCCTCCTCCATGGCCAACATCTCCTTCTTCTTCCCCAAGGCGGAGAAGGGCAACGCGCTGGCGCTGAATGCCGGCCTCGGCAATCTCGGGGTCAGCGTGGTGCAGTTCGTGGTGCCGCTGGTCATCACCATGGGGCTGTTCGGCACCTTCGGCGGTGATCCGGCGATGGTGAAGGCGGCGGCTGGCCCTGCCCCCATGTGGCTGCAGAACGCGGGCTTCATCTTCGTGCCCTTCATCGTGCTCTCGGCCTTCGGCGCGTGGTTCGGCATGAACGACATCGCCGACGCCAAAGCCTCCTTCCGCGAGCAGTCGGTGATCTTCCAGCGCAAGCACAACTGGATCATGTGCTGGCTCTATACGGGCACGTTCGGCTCCTTCATCGGGTATTCCGCAGGCTTTCCGCTCCTCACCAACATCCTCTTCCCCGAGGTGAACGCGCTCTCCTACGCCTTCCTCGGCCCGCTTGTCGGCGCGCTCGCCCGCTCCGGCTCAGGTTGGCTGGCGGACCGCTATGGCGGCGGACGGGTGACGCTGTTCGTCTTCGTTCTGATGATGGCGGGCGTGTCGGGCGTGCTGTGGGCCATCGGCATGCGGGCCGAGCCCTGGGCCTTCTCGGCCTTCTTCGCGGCCTTCCTGGTGCTGTTCTTCGCCACCGGCGTCGGCAACGCCTCCACCTTCCAGATGATCCCCGCGATAATGGCCAAGGAGATGGACCGCCTGATGCCCGCCGCCGACGCCGAGGCGCGCCGCAGGCAGACGGAGAAAGAGGCTGCCGCTATCACCGGCTTCACCTCGGCGATTGCCGCCTTCGGGGCCTTCTTCATCCCCAAGGGCTACGGCACCTCCATCGCGCTGACGGGCGGGCCGGAGGCGGCGCTCTGGGCCTTCCTCGGCTTCTATGTGAGCTGCCTGGTCATCACGTGGGCCGTCTACACCCGCAAGGGCGGCCTCCTCCACGACATCGAGCGCGGGATCGCCCCGCGCGCCACCCCCCGTCCGGCTGCGGCCGCGTAACGGAAGGCACGATCATGTCCCATTTCCTCGACCGGCTCACCTTCTTCCGCCGCGAGACCGAGCCCTTCTCCAACGGCCACGGCATTGTCACCCACGAGGACCGCTCGTGGGAGGACGGCTACCGCAAGCGCTGGCAGCACGACAAGATCGTGCGCTCCACCCACGGCGTGAACTGCACCGGCTCGTGCTCGTGGAAGATCTATGTGAAGGGCGGCATCGTCACCTGGGAAACCCAGCAGACGGACTATCCCCGCACCCGGCCGGATCTGCCGAACCATGAGCCGCGCGGCTGCGCCCGTGGCGCCTCCTACAGCTGGTATCTCTATTCCGGCGCGCGGGTGAAGCACCCCATGGTGCGCGGGCGCCTGCTGAAGCTGTGGCGCGAGGCGCGGGCGAAGCTGCCGCCGGTGGCCGCCTGGGCCTCCATCGTGGAGAACGCGGAAAAGCGCGCCTCCTACACCTCCATCCGCGGCCACGGCGGGCTGGTGCGCGCCAGCTGGGACGAGGTGAACGAGATCATCGCCGCCGCCAACGCCTACACCATCCGCACCCACGGTCCGGACCGGGTGGCGGGCTTCTCGCCCATCCCGGCCATGTCCATGGTCTCCTATGCGGCGGGGGCGCGCTATCTCTCGCTCCTCGGCGGCGTGTGCCTCTCCTTCTACGACTGGTATTGCGACCTGCCGCCAGCCTCGCCCCAGACCTGGGGTGAGCAGACCGACGTGCCGGAAAGCGCGGATTGGTACAATGCCGGCTTCATCATCGTGTGGGGCTCCAACGTGCCGCAGACGCGCACGCCGGACGCCCATTTCTTCACCGAGGTGCGCTACAAGGGCACCAAGAGCGCGGTGGTGACGCCGGACTATGCCGAGGCCACCAAGTTCGCCGACATCTGGCTGAACCCCAAGCAGGGTACCGACGCGGCGCTGGCCCTCGCCATGGGCCATGTGATCCTGCGCGAGTATCATCTTGACCGGCAGGTGCCCTACTTCGACGATTACTTGCGCCGCTACTCGGACATGCCATTCCTCGTGCGCCTCGTGGAGCGCGACGGGCGGCTGGTAGCGGAGCGGATGCTGCGTGCCTCCGACCTGCCCGGCGGCCTCGGCGAGACCAACAATCCCGAGTGGAAGACCGTCGCCTTCGACGAGGCGAGCGGCGATCTCGTCGCCCCCGTGGGCTCCATCGGCCACCGCTGGGGCGAGCAGGCCAAATGGAACCTGGAGGAGAAGGACGGCGCCGGCCGCATCCTGCGCCTGCGCCTCTCGCTGGAGGACCATGCGGACGAGATCGCGGCCGTGGACTTCCCCTATTTCGGCGGCCGCGCCACCGAGCATTTCGTGGCCACGAACCATGGCGAGGTGCTGACGCGCAACCTGCCCGTCCGCCTCATCCAGGGCGCGGACGGCAGCGTGATGAAGGTCGCCACCGTCTACGATCTCATGATGGCCAATTACGGCCTCGACCGCGGCTTCGGCGGCGGCAACGTCGCCGTCTCCTATGACGAGGACGTGCCCTTCACCCCCGCCTGGGCGGAGCGCATCACCGGCGTGAAGCGGGACGCCATCATCACCGTGGCGCGCGAGTTCGCCACCAATGCGGAGAAGACCAACGGGCGTTCGATGATCATCATCGGCGCGGCCATGAACCACTGGTATCACATGGACATGAACTATCGGGGGGTCATCAACCTCCTGGTGTTCTGCGGCGCCATCGGCCAGTCCGGCGGCGGCTGGGCGCATTATGTGGGGCAGGAGAAATTGCGCCCGCAGACCGGCTGGCAGCCGCTCGCCTTCGGGCTCGACTGGTCGCGACCGCCCCGGCACCAGAACGCCACCTCCTTCTGGTATGCGCACACGGACCAGTGGCGCTACGAGACGCTGACCGCCGGCGAAATCCTCTCCCCTACCGCGCCCAAGGGCGAGTGGGACAAGAGCTTTATCGACTATAACGTCCGCGCCGAGCGCATGGGCTGGCTGCCCTCCGCCCCGCAATTGAAGCAGAACCCGCTCTCCATCGCCGCCAGGGCCAAGGTCGCCGGGCAGGAGGTGAAGGACTATGTGGCCAGCGCGCTGAAGTCGGGCGAGCTGGAACTCTCCTGCCACGACCCGGACCACCCGGACAACTGGCCGCGCAACCTCTTCGTCTGGCGTTCCAATCTGCTGGGGTCTTCGGGCAAGGGGCACGAATACTTTCTCAAGCACCTGCTCGGCACTCAGCATGGCGTGATGGGCAAGGACCTCGGCGCCGAGGGCGCGGTGCGCAACACGGAGGTGGCCTGGCACGCGGAGGCGCCTACCGGCAAGCTCGATCTTCTGGTGACGCTGGACTTCCGCATGTCCACCACCTGCGTCTACTCGGACATCATTCTGCCGACTGCCACCTGGTACGAAAAGAACGATCTGAATACCTCGGACATGCACCCCTTCATCCATCCCTTGTCCGCGGCGGTGGACCCGGCGTGGGAGGCGCGCTCCGACTGGGAGATCTACAAGGGCCTCGCGCGCACCTTCTCCCAAGTCGCGCCCGAGGTGCTGGGGGTCGAGACGGACACGGTGCTCACCCCCATCCTGCACGACACGCCCGCCGAAATCGCGCAGGCGCTGGATGTGAAGGACTGGCGCAAGGGCGAAGTGGAGCCCATTCCCGGCAAGACCATGCCCAGCGTCACCGTGGTGGAGCGGGACTATCCCGCGACCTACGCCCGCTTCACCGCGCTGGGCCCCTTGATGGAGAAAATCGGCAACGGCGGCAAGGGCATCGCCTGGAAGACCGGGCATGAGGTGGAGGCGCTGAAAGCCCTCAACGGCACCCATCGCGACGGCCCGGCCAAGGGCCTCGCCAAGATCGAAAGCGACATCGACGCCGCCGAGGTCATCCTCATGCTGGCGCCGGAGACGAATGGCGAGGTGGCGGTGAAGGCATGGGAGGCGCTCTCCCACAACACCGGCCGCGACCACGCCCATCTCGCTTTGCCGAAGGAAGACGAGAAGATCCGCTTCCGCGACGTGCAGGCGCAGCCGCGCAAGATCATCTCCTCGCCCACCTGGTCGGGCATCGAGAGCGAAAAGGTCTGCTACAACGCCGGCTATACCAACGTCCACGAGCTGATCCCCTGGCGCACGCTGACCGGCCGCCAGCAGCTCTATCAGGACCATCTGTGGATGCGGGCGTTCGGCGAGGAGCTCGTCACCTGGAAGCCGCCGGTGGACCTGAAGACCATCCCCGGCCACTGCGACGCCAAGCCCAACGGCAACCGGGAGATCGTGCTCAACTTCCTCACCCCGCACCAGAAGTGGGGCATCCACTCCACTTATACTGACAATCTTCTCATGCTCACCTTGAACCGGGGCGGACCGGTGATCTGGATCAGCGAGGACGACGCCCGCGCGGCCGGCCTTGCCGACAATGACTGGGTGG
>JAYSCE010000301.1:0-5681 GCA_041915035.1 Xanthobacter sp. | reverse complement strand
TCTGAAGGCCTTCGCCTACGGCAACGAGAACATGGGCGGCGTGAAGGGTGAGGAGGAGCCCCGCAAGCGCTACTGGATTTCCTCTTCCCTTGTCATCTCCCCGCGCGAGCAGATCGACTTCCTGCGCCGCATGCTGAAGGGCGAACTGCCGGTCTCGGCTGATGCGGTGGACGAGACCATCCGCATCATGGCCATCGAGGAGCAGCCCGCCGGTTGGCTCACCTTCGGCAAGACCGGTTCGGGCTTCGGACGCTTTCCGGACGGGGGCATCGACCGGTCGCGGCCGTTCGGCTGGTTCGTGGGCTTCGCGAAGAAGGACAGCCGCACCGCCGTGTTCGTGCGCTACACCTCCCTGGACATGGCCTCCCCAGAATCCCTCGGTCTGGTGGCCCGACGGCAGACGCTGGCGGCGCTCGTCCCGGTGCTGTCGGCGCAGGCCCCCTGAGCCGACCGGCAGAGGACTTCCGATAGACGTCTGCGAGGAGTTGAGCGTGCCCGTCTCCGCCATCGTGTCGGCCTTCGTCGCCGCCCTCGTGGGATTCGGCGGCACGCTCGCCCTCATCCTCTCCGCCGCCGCGGCGGTGGGGGCGAGCCCGGCGCAGGCGTCCTCCTGGGTGGCGGCGCTGTGCCTCGCCGTGGCGGGATCGAGCGCATTCCTCTCCATCCACCACCGCATGCCCATCATCAGCTCGTGGTCCACGCCGGGTGCTGCGCTGCTCGCGGCGTTCGGCGCGGGGATCGGCATAGAGCGGGCAGTGGGCGCTTTTCTGGTGGCCGGGCTGCTGATGGTGGCCTGCGCTGCGGTGAAGCCGCTCGGCACACTGGTGGCGCGCATTCCCGTGGCGGTGGCGGCGGCGATGCTCGCTGGGGTTCTTGTGCGATTCGTCACGGCACTCGCCGAACACGCAGTGAAGAGCCCGGCGCTGGTCCTGCCGGTGGTGGCCGCCTTCTTCCTGACGCGCCGGCTCGCGCCGAGTTGGTCGGTGCCAGCGGCGCTCGTCGCCGGCATCGGCGCGGCCCTCGGGCTGGGGGCGGTCGGGCCCATGCCGGCGCCCGAACTCTCTGCTCTTGTGTGGGTGACGCCGGAGTTCGATGGCGGCGTGCTGGTCAGCATCGCGATCCCGCTGTTCCTCGTGACCATGGCATCGCAGAACCTGCCCGGCTTCGCCGTGCTGACCGCCAGCGGTTACGTTCCGCCGGTGCGCTCCATCCTCGCTACCACCGGCATCGCCTCTGTGCTGACGGCGCCGTTCGGTGCCCATGCCTCGAACCTTGCCGCCATCACCGCCGCCCTCTGCACCGGGCCGGAGTGCGATCCCGATCCGCGGGCGCGGTGGAAGGCGGGGCCGGTCTATGCCCTGTTCTATCTGCTGCTGGCGGCGGCCGGCGCCTCGCTGGTGGCGGTGTTCGCGGCGCTGCCGCCGGCGCTGGTCGCCACCATCGCGGGACTGGCGCTGATCGC
Organism: Xanthobacter sp.; assembly: GCA_041915035.1. GTDB lineage: Bacteria > Pseudomonadota > Alphaproteobacteria > Rhizobiales > Xanthobacteraceae > Xanthobacter. The sequence goes on along the minus strand of JAYSCE010000301.1, from coordinate 4,219 downwards.
CCCCCTCACCGGCTCGCTCACCGCCGCGCTCAACGTGGACAAGGACCGCACCGCCGCGATCGTCACCTTTGCCATCACGGCGTCGGGCATCAGCGCCCTGGGTCTCGGCGCCCCGGTCTGGGGACTGGCCGCCGGCCTCGCGGTCTTCGCCATGGATACCGTGCGCCGCCGCTGAAGGGGTCAGCCCAGCAAAAACCCGCGAGCGCAAACAAAAACCCCGCAGGCGATGGACGCCCGCGGGGTGGGAGGATGTCTGGCCGGCTGCGGGAGCCGGACGCTGCGATGCTAGCCGTTGGACTTGCGGGCCTTCATCTGCGCCCAGACCGCGATGACCTCGCCGACGAAGCCGCGGCGGAAGAGCGAGACGGCGAGGACGAAGATGACGCCCTGGATGACCAGCACCCATTCGCCGAGGCCGGCGAGATAGTTCTGCATGGTCACGATCACCGCCGCGCCCACCACCGGGCCGAGGATGGTGCCCATGCCGCCCACCAGCGTCATCAGGATCACCTCGCCCGACATCTGCCAGGCGACGTCGGTGAGCGAGGCGAGCTGGAACACCAGCACCTTGGTGGATCCGGCGAGACCCGCCAGCGCCGCCGAGAGCACGAAGGCGAGCAGCTTGTACTGGTTTGCCCGGTAGCCGAGCGAGATGGCGCGCGGCTCGTTCTCGCGGATCGCCTTCAGCACCTGCCCGAAGGGCGAGTGGATGGTGCGGTAGATGACGAAGAATCCGAACAGGAAGATCGCCAGCACGAAATAATAGAGGTGGATGTCCTGGCTGATGTCGATGACGCCGAACAGCGGGCGCCGCGGCACCGCCTGGAGGCCGTCCTCGCCGCCGGTGAACTTCGCCTGCAGGCAGAAAAAGAAGAACATCTGCGCCAGGGCCAGCGTGACCATGGCGAAGTAGATGCCCTGTCGGCGGATGGCGAGCAGGCCGGAGATCAGCCCCAGCAGCGCCGCGAAGGCGACGCCCGCGAGGAGCGCGAGCTCCGGGGTGAAGCCCAGCACCTTGGTGGTGTGGGCGCAGATGTAGGCCGACCCGCCGAAGAACATGGCGTGGCCGAACGACAGGAGCCCTGTGTAGCCGAGCAGCAGGTTGAAGGCGCACGCGAACAGCGCGAAGCACATCACCTTCATCAGGAACACGGGATAGACGCCGAACGGCGCCACCAGCAGCACCGCCACGGCGGCGATGCCGAACAGGAGCATGGCGTTCGAGCCGGAGCCGGAGGCGGCGGGGGCGGCGGCGGGATGGGTTGCGGAGCTCATCGCTGCGGCCTCACTTCGCGGTGCCGAACAGGCCGGCGGGCTTCACCATGAGCACGATGGCCATGATGACGAAGATCACGGTGGACGAAGCCTCGGGATAGAAGACCTTGGTCAGGCCCTCGATGACGCCGAGGCCGAAGCCGGTGACGATGGCGCCCATGATGGAGCCCATGCCGCCGATCACCACCACCGCGAACACGACGATGATGAGGTTGGAGCCCATGGTGGGGCTCACCTGATAGGCCGGGGCGGCGAGCACGCCCGCGAGCGCGGCAAGGCCGACGCCGAAGCCGTAGGTGAGCGTGATCATGCGCGGCACGTCGATGCCGAAGGCCTGCACCAGGTCCGGCCGCTCGGTGGCGGCGCGCAGGTAGGAGCCGAGCTTGGTGCGCTCGATCACGAACCAGGTGGCGAGGCACACCACGAGGGAGGCCACCACCACGAAGGCGCGGTAGTTGGGCAGGAACATGAAGCCGAGGTTGGTGCCGCCCGGCAGGGGATTGTTGTAGGGCAGGCCCGATGAGCCGTACTGCCGCCGGAACAGGCCCTCGAGGATGAGGGCCAGGCCGAAGGTGAGCAGCAGGCCGTAGAGATGATCGAGATGGTACAGCCGTTTGAGCAGCGTCCTCTCGATGACCATGCCGATGATCGCCACGATGATGGGTGAGAGCACCAGCGCCCCCCAGAAGGGGATGCCGGCATAGTTCAGCAGCATCCACGCCCCGAACGCGCCCATCATGTATTGCGCGCCGTGGGTGAAGTTGATGACGTTCAAAAGGCCGAAGATCACCGCGAGCCCGAGGCTCAGCATGGCGTAGAACGCGCCGTTAATCAGGCCCAGAAGCAATTGCCCGAACAGGGCCTGGGGGGGAATGCCGAGAAGCTCGAACATCGAAGACCCGTCTCGTCAGGAGGAAACGGCGGAAACCGCAAGCGACAACCGGAACTGAGTGTACCGGATACGAAGGAGGACCGGGCGGGCCCTGAGGACCCGCCCGGTCCGGATGCTGGGTCAGCCCTTCTTGACGAGCGGGCAGTCGCTCTCGGAGAGCGGACGGAACGCCTCGTTGGCGGGGATGGTCGCCTTCAGGGTGTAGTAGTCCCACGGACCCTTGGATTCGGACGGCTTCTTCACCTCATAGAGATACATGGGGTGAATGGTGCGGCCATCGACCCGCACCTCGCCCTTGCCGAACAGCGGGTCGTCGGTGGGGATTTCCTTCATCTTGGCCACGACGGCAGCGCCGTCCTTGGCCGACTTCAGGGCCTCCACCGCCTTCAGATAGTGCAGCGTGCCGGCATAGACGCCCGCCTGAACCATGGTCGGACGCTTGCCGCCATTGGCCGCGGCGAAGGCGTCGGCGAACTTGCGGTTGGCGTCGGTCTGGTCCCAGTACCACGCTTCGGTCAGGGTCAGGCCCTGAGCGGTCTTCAAGCCGAGCGAATGCACGTCGGTGAGGAAGATGAGCAGGCCGGCGAGCTTCTGGCCGCCCTCGACGATGCCGTATTCCGACGCCTGCTTGATGGAGTTGATGGTGTCGCCGCCGGCATTGGCGAGACCGACGATCTTCGCCTTTGACGACTGCGCCTGCAGCAGGAAGGAGGAGAAGTCGGCATTGTTGAGCGGCACCTTCACGGCGCCCACCACCTTGCCGCCATTGTCCACCACCACCTTGGAGGTGTCGCGCTCGAGCGCGTGGCCGAAGGCGTAATCGGCGGTGAGGAAGAACCAGGTATCGCCGCCGGTCTTCACGATCGCCTTGCCGGTGCCGTTGGCCAGCGCATAGGTGTCGTAGGTCCAGTGGACGGTGTTCGGCGTGCAGGCCTTGCCGGTGAGGTCGGAGGTGGCCGCGCCGGAATTGATGAAGACCTTGTTCTTTTCCTTGGTGACGGTGTTCACCGCCAGCGCCACGCCGGAATTGGGCACGTCCAAGATCACGTCCACGCCGTCCACGTCGTACCACTGGCGGGCGATGGAGGTGCCGACGTCGGCCTTGTTCTGGTGATCGGCGAAGATCACGTCCACCTTGAGGCCCTTGGCGGCGGCGCCGAAGTCCTCGACCGCCTTCTTGGCGGCCCACACGGAGCCCTGGCCGCCGAGGTCGGCGTAGAGGCCGGACTGGTCGTTGAGAACGCCGATCTTGACGGGAACCTGAGCCCTGGCGGCGCCAGCGGCAACGACGACGCTGGCTGCGGCCAGCAATACGGCTGCAAGACGCATGATGTGTCCTCCCCTCCGGCTGGAACCGGATTTTCTCGCTGTCAGAAACCCGGCGTCAAACGCCGAGAAAGGCTTCGAGACGTGCCGCGTTTTCCGCGATCTTGTCGTTTTCCACCATGTCCACCACGCGGCCGTGCTCCACCACGTAGTGGCGATCGGCGACGGTGGAGGCGAAGTGGAAATTCTGTTCGACCAGCAGCACCGTGAACCCCTTCTTCTTGAGGTTCCGGATGATCTCGCCGATGTGCTGCACGATCACCGGCGCAAGGCCCTCGGAGGGCTCGTCGAGCAGCAGGAGCTTCGCCCCCGTGCGCAGGATGCGGGCGATGGCCAGCATCTGCTGCTCGCCGCCCGAAAGCTTGGTGCCCTGGCTGTTGCGCCGTTCCTCGAGCCGCGGGAACAGTTCGTGGACCTCGTCCACGCTCAACCCGCCGGGCAGCACCACGGGGGGCAGCAGCAGGTTCTCGCGCACCGAGAGCGAGGAGAAGATGCCCCGCTCCTCCGGGCAGATGGCGATGCCGAGCCGGGCGATCTTGTTGGGCGGCAATCCAACCGTCTCAGTGCCCTGATAGCGGATGGAGCCGGCGCGCTTGCGCAGGAGGCCCATGATGGCGCGCATGGTGGTGGTCTTGCCGGCGCCGTTGCGGCCGAGCAGCGTCACCACCTCGCCCGGATGGACGTCGAAGGTCATGCCGTGCAGCACATGGCTCTCGCCATAATGGC
>JAYSCE010000300.1:0-5690 GCA_041915035.1 Xanthobacter sp. | reverse complement strand
TCAACACCTTCGGCGACTGCGCGCGGCTGGAGCGCGACACCGCCCCGCCCTTCCGCACCGCCCATTTCGCCTATGAACCGCCGGCCGAGCCCGTGCACCTGAACCGCGACGTGGCGCGCTTCCCCTTTGTCCCCAACGATCCGGCGCGGCTGCGCGAAGACTGCTACGAGGCCTACAACATCCAGGTGCAGGGCCTCGCCCAGCGTCTCGCCTCCACCGGCATGTCGCGGGTGGTGATCGGCGTCTCGGGCGGGCTTGATTCCACGCAGGCGCTCATCGTCGCCGTGCGCGCCATGGATCGCGTCGGGCATCCCCGCTCCAACGTGCTCGCCTACACCTTGCCGGGTTTCGCCACTTCCGACGAGACGAAGGGCAATGCCTGGGCGCTGATGCGCGCGCTCGGCGTCAGCGCCGAGGAGATCGACATCCGCCCCGCCGCCCGCCAGATGCTGGCGGACCTCGGCCACCCCTTCGCGGAGGGGCAGGCGGCCTATGACGTGACGTTCGAGAATGTGCAGGCGGGCCTGCGGACGGATTATCTCTTCCGCCTCGCCAACCACCATCGCGGCCTCGTGGTGGGCACCGGCGACCTCTCCGAGCTGGGGCTCGGCTGGTGCACCTATGGCGTTGGGGACCAGATGTCCCATTACAACGTCAACGCCTCGGTGCCGAAGACGCTGATCCAGCACCTGATCCGCTTCGTCGCCGCCTCTGGCGACGTGAGCGAGGAAACCGCCAGCATCCTCCACGCCATCCTCGCCACCGAGATCTCGCCGGAGCTGGTGCCCGCGAGCGAGGGCGGCACCATCCAGTCCACCCAGAGCATCATCGGGCCCTACCCGCTGCAGGATTTCACGCTCTTCTACCTGACCCGCTACGGCTACCCGCCGTCCAAGATCGCCTTCCTCTCCGAGCACGCCTGGGCGGACGCCGAAAAGGGGCGCTGGCCGCAGGGCATCCCGCAGGCCGAGAAGCAGGCCTACGATCTTCCTGAAATTCGCCGCTGGATGAAGGTGTTCCTCTCGCGCTTCTTCGTGAGCCAGTTCAAGCGCTCGGCGCTGCCCAACGGGCCGAAGATATCTTCCGGCGGCTCCCTCTCCCCGCGCGGCGACTGGCGTCAGCCCTCCGACAGCGGGCCGGGGGTATGGCTCGCCGAACTGGAGCGCAACGTGCCGGAGGCGTAGGGCGCCTCACGGCGCCTCGAACACCCGCCCCTCGCCGTCGCCCGCGGCGCGGGCGGGGCGCGCGGCCGTGCGGCGGAAAGCGGCGGGGGTGACGCTGAAGCGCGCCTTGAAGGCGCGGCCGAAATGGGAGCCGTCGGCAAAGCCCAGGTCGGCCGCGATGCGGGCGGCGGAAAAGCGCGTGTTGGCCAGCATCCAGCGCGCATGGCGCAGCCTGAGCGCCAGATAGCTTTCCTGCGGGCTCTCATTGAGGCGATCCGCGAACAGCCGCTCCAATTGGCGCACGCTCAGCCCCAGCGCATCGGCGATGGCGGCGATGGCCAAAGGCTCGGCGAGGTTCTGCTCCATCATGAGGAGCGCGCGGGAGACGCGGGCATCGTCCACCGTGCCTTCCGCGAGGCGGGGCGCGGGCTGGGCGCTTTCGGCCGCGCGAGGCCGGTCGATGAGGAGGATGTTGAGCGCCTTCTGGGCCGTGGCCGCGCCGAGATGCTCGGTGACGAGGCGGGCGGCGAGGTCCGCGACGCCGGCGCCCCCGGAGCAGGTGATGCGGTCGCCATCCACCACGAAGAGCTGGTCCGCCACCGGCACGAGGGTGGGGAATTCGTCGAGAAAATCGCGGTAGTGATACCAGCTCACGCAGCATTTGCGCTGCGCCATCAGCCCCAGCCGGCACAGGAGGAACGAGCCGGTGCAGACCCCGATCAGCGGCACCCCCGCCGCCACCGCGCGCTTCAGATAGTCGCCAAGCGGATCGGCCTGCCCCGGCACCCCGCGCAGCAGCCCGCCCACCGCCGCGATGTAGTCGAACGCCCGCGGGTCCGAGAGGTCCGAAGTCGGCTGGATGTCGATGCCGCACGAGGAGCGGACGGGACGCAGGCGCGGGCTCATCACCTGCCAGGAGCAGTCGATGGGGCGGGAGCGGTCGCCCTTGTCGGCGGCGAGGCGCAGCACGTCCACGAAGCTGGAAAACGCCGTCAGCGTGAAGTTCGGCAGCAGCACGAACCCCACCCTGAGCTTGGCGGACGGGCCGGGACGGGCAGAGAGCACGTGTCGCATCTGTTCCAGACGAAAGTCGCAAGGGGACGAGCAGGCGCCCCCGCCAGCCAGCATGATGAAGCTTCGCCCCGGTGCGTCGACGGGTCAAGACGGGCGCGACAAGTCATTGAGACAGCGATAGAATAGGCCGCCGACCCCGGAGGGCGCCGGATGACCAGCGTGTTCGACCTGTTCAAGATCGGCATCGGGCCGTCCTCGTCCCACACGGTCGGGCCGATGGTGGCCGCGCGCCGTTTCCGGGAGGCGCTGCCCGCCGGCACCCGTCGCATCACCGCCGAGCTGTTCGGATCGCTGGCCTGGACCGGCAAGGGCCACGGCTCCGACCGCGCCGTCGCGCTCGGCCTCATGGGCGCGCGGCCGGAGACGCTGGACCCGGACGACGTGCCGGCGCTGGTGGCGCGGCTCACCATCCGCAAATCCATCGAGGGGAACGGCACCCGCATCGCCTTCGACCCCGAGGCCGATCTCATCTTCGATTTCGACACGCTGATGCCGCTGCACTCCAACGCCATGCGCTTCCGCGCGTTTGGCGCGGATGGTGCGCTGCTGGACGAACAGGTCTTCTATTCCATCGGCGGCGGCTTCGTGGTGGCGGAGGGCGAAGCGCGCGAGCCGGTGGCGGTTGAGGTGCCCCACCCCTTCACCACGGCCTCCGAACTCCTGTCCGCCTGCGCCCGCAACGGGCTCACCATCGCCGGCCTACAGATGGCGAACGAATGCGCGCTGCGTCCGGCGGAAGAGGTGGAGGAGAGGCTGGACGCGCTCCTCGCCGCCATGTTCGCCTCCATCGATCGCGGCCTCGCGCAGGAGGGCACCCTGCCCGGCCGGCTGCGCGTGCGGCGGCGGGCCAAGGCCATTCGCGACCAGTTGGAGGCGGACCGTCTCGCCAACCGCCGGCCGCCGCACGAGATCATGGATTGGGTCTCCGTCTTCGCCATGGCGGTGAACGAGGAGAACGCGGCGGGCGGGCGCATCGTGACCGCCCCCACCAATGGCGCGGCGGGCATCGTTCCGGCGGTGCTGCGCTATGTGCGCGACATCTGCCCGGACACCACCCACGCCCAGTTGCGCGACTTCCTGCTGACGGCGGCGGCAGTGGGGGCGCTCATCAAGCGCAACGCCTCCATCTCCGGCGCGGAGGTGGGCTGCCAGGGCGAGGTGGGCTCCGCCGCCGCCATGGCCGCGGCGGGGCTCGCCTGCGTGCTCGGGGCGAGCCCGGCGCAGATCGAGAACGCCGCCGAGATCGCCATGGAGCACCATCTGGGCATGACATGCGATCCCATCGGCGGGCTGGTGCAGATCCCCTGCATCGAGCGCAACGCCTTCGGCGCCAACAAGGCCATCGCCGCCGCCTCCCTCGCGATGCGCGGCGACGGGGTGCACCTCGTCTCGCTGGATCAGGTCATCGAGACCATGCGCCAGACGGGGGCGGACATGCAGTCGAAGTACAAGGAGACCTCCCAGGGCGGCCTCGCGGTGAACGTGCCGGAGTGCTGAGGGGCAATGCGTCCCCGCCGACTGCAACGAAGCGCACCGCAGTGGAAGGAGAGCCGGGATCCAGCGCAGAGCCCCCGCGCAGCGGGGCAAGACCCGAGGTTGGTGGGCTAAAGAAGCGCCTCCGGCGGTCTCTTGCGCTGGGCTCCGGCTCGCATTCCGCTGCGCTGCATGCGTCCGGAGCACGAGTGCGGTTCTCTTTTGCCCCACCATTGCCTCCGCCGCCCGCCTTGCGCATGGTGGCGGCCCTTCGATGCCGCAGAGTGAGCGCATGAGCCTGCCGTCCCCCCTGTCCGCCCGTGATCTCGCCCACGCCATCCGCTCCGGCCGCACCACGCCGGAAGCCGTGCTGGAACAAGTGGCGGACGCCATCGCTGCGCGCGAAGGCGAGGTCGGCGCCTTCGTCACCCTCGCCCTCGATCAGGCCCGCGCCGCCGCCCGCGCGCCGGGCCTTGCCGCGACGCCGCTCGCCGGCCTGCCGGTGGGGGTGAAGGACATCCTCGACACGCGGGACATGCCCACCACCTACGGCAGCCCCATCTACGAAGGCTACCGCCCGCGCACCGACGCGCCGGTGGTGGCCATGACGCGCCGGGCCGGCGGCCTCATCGTGGGCAAGACCGAGACCACGGAATTCGCCTTCCTCCAGCCCACGCGCACCCGCAACCCGCACCGCCTCTCCTTCTCGCCCGGCGGCTCCTCGGCGGGATCGGCGGCGGCAGTGGCGGCGGGGATGCTGCCCCTGGCGCTCGGCACCCAGACCGGCGGCTCGGTGATCCGCCCGGCGGCCTTCTGCGGCGTCACCGGCTACAAGCCCACCTTCCGCCTGTTGCCGACGCTGGGCATGAAGACCTTCTCCTGGCACCTCGACACCATCGGCCTGTTCGGCGCGCGGGTGCGCGACGTGGCCTTCGCGGCGGACGCCATCGCCGGGCGGGGCCTCGATATCGGCGAGGAAACGGCCGTTGCGCCCCGCATCGCGCTCGTACGCACCGCCCGCGCCGGCGCCGCCGCGCCAGATGCCCACGCCGCGCTGGAGGCCGCCGCCCGCGCGGCCGAGGCGAGGGGCGCCCGCATCTTCGATCTGCTGCCGCCCGAGGCGCTGGAGGCGGCCGACGCCATCCACGGCACGGTGCAGGATTTCGAGGCCGCGCTCGCCCTCGGCGACGAGCTGACCTATGACGGCGACCGCCTTTCCCCGCTCCTGCGCGGCCATCTCGAAGCGGCCCGCGCCATTCCGCCGGACCTTTATGACGGCGCCCGCCGCACGGCGAAGCGGGCGCGGCACGCGCTGGGCGACGTGTTCGCGGAGGTGGACGCGATCCTCACCTTCTCCGCCCCCGGCCCCGCGCCGGAGGGATTCGCCACCACCGGCTCGGCCATCTTCAACCGGCTGTGGACGCTGATGGGCTGTCCGGCGATCAACGTGGCGGGCCTCTCCGCCGCCAATGGCATGCCCGTGGGCGTGCAGGTGGTGGGGCGGTTCGGCCGCGACCGGCAGGCATTGGCCGTCGCCAACCTCGTGGAAGCCGCCATTACCGCCTGACATGCAGTATTCCACCGCTGCGTACCGTGCGCCGCAGCGGAAGGGAAAGCGTAGAAGGGGGCTCGACTTGGGGACCTGAGGACCGCGGAAAGTCATGCGCTGCAACACTTTGCAGCGGCGATGCAGCACAACTTACCTCTTTTCGCAGTCTGAGAGTTTGTTAAGGTTCTATTGAGATCGACCCTGCGAGGCACAAGGTGACATTCGGCCATCTCCTCACCGTGATCGAGACGTGCGCGGCCTTCGGCTTCGTTGGCGCTGTGCTGCTCGGTCTGGTCTGAGGACCAAGACCCGACACCGCCCTCGGCGACCCGACAATAGAAACAACCGGGGTCCGGTCGATCGAGGGCGCCGGGGAGCCCACCGCCCCGGCGCCGCTCGGTTCAGGGGCCTGAGATACGGGCCGTCGCACC
>JAYSCE010000299.1:0-5721 GCA_041915035.1 Xanthobacter sp. | reverse complement strand
CGCCCATCGCCGAGGTGATGACCGGCGTCATCACCTACATGCTCACCTTCGACCAGCTCCCCGCCCTCGACCGCCAGGGCCGGCCGCTGATGTTCTATTCCCAGCGCATCCACGACAAATGCTATCGCCGGCCGCATTTCGACGCCGGCCAGTATGTGGAGAGCTTCGACGACGAGGGCGCGCGCAAGGGCTATTGCCTCTACAAGGTGGGCTGCAAGGGCCCGACCACCTACAACGCCTGCTCCACCGTGCGCTGGAACGACGGCGTGTCCTTCCCCATCCAGGCCGGCCACGGCTGCATCGGCTGCTCGGAAGACGGCTTCTGGGACAAGGGCTCGTGGTACGCCCGCCTTGCCGATCTCAAGGGCTCCGGCTTCGGCATTGAGAGCAATGCGGACCAGGTGGGCCTGATCGCCGCCGGCGCGGTGGGCGCGGGCGTCGCGGCCCATGCCGCCATCAGCGCGCTGAAGCGCGCCCAGCACAAGAATACGGACGGCGCGACCAAGACCGAGGGAGGCGAGAAGTGACCATCCAGACGCCGAACGGCTTTTCCCTCGACACATCAGGCAAGCGCATCGTCGTCGATCCGGTGACGCGCATCGAAGGCCACATGCGCTGCGAAGTGAATGTGGATTCCAACAACGTCATCCGCAACGCGGTCTCCACCGGCACCATGTGGCGCGGGCTGGAAGTGATCCTGAAGGGCCGCGACCCGCGCGACGCCTGGGCCTTCGTGGAACGCATCTGCGGCGTGTGCACCGGCTGCCACGCGCTCACCTCGGTGCGCGCGGTGGAGGATGCGCTCCAGATCAAGATCCCCAACAACGCCTTCCTGATCCGCGAGATCATGGCCAAGGTGCTGCAGTGGCACGATCACGTCGTCCACTTCTACCATTTGCACGCGCTGGACTGGGTGAACCCGGTGAATGCGCTGAAGGCGGACCCGAAGGCGACTTCGGTGCTGCAGCAGTCCATCTCCGCCCACTCCAAGTCCTCGCCCGGCTATTTCCGCGACGTGCAGAACCGGCTGAAGAAGTTCGTGGAGAGTGGACAGCTCGGCATCTTCAAGAACGGCTATTGGGACAACCCGGCCTATCTGCTGCCGCCGGAAGCCGACCTCCTCGCGGTGACGCACTATCTGGAAGCCCTCGACTTCCAGCGGGAGATCGTGAAGGTCCACACCATCTTCGGTGGCAAGAACCCGCATCCCAACTATCTGGTGGGCGGCGTGCCCTGCGCCATCAACATGAACGGCGACATGGCCGCCGGCGCCCCGCTCAACATGGAGCGGCTGAACTTCGTGAAGCTGAAACTTCAGGAAGCCTTCGAGTTCTCGCAGAACGTCTATGTGCCGGACGTGATCGCCATCGCCTCTTTCTATAAAGGCTGGCTCTATGGCGGCGGCCTCTCCGGCCAGAACGTCATGGACTATGGCGATTACGAAGCCATCCAGGGCCAGAAGAAGACCGACCGCCTGCCCGGCGGCGTCATCCTCAATGGCAATTGGAACGAGGTCCACCCCATCGATCCGCGCGACCCGGCGCAGGTGCAGGAATTCGTCGCGCACTCCTGGTACACCTACGGCGAGGGCAACAACGACAAGGGCCTGCACCCGTGGGACGGCGTGACCGACCCGCAGTACAAGCTCGGCCCCAACGCCAAGGGCACCCGCACCAACATCGAGGCGGTGGACGAGAACGCCAAATATTCCTGGATCAAGGCGCCGCGCTGGAAGGGCAATGCGGTGGAGGTGGGCCCGCTCGCCCGCTACATCCTCGCCTATGCCCAGGGCGTCGATTACGTGAAGGGGCAGGTGGACGAGGCGCTCGGCACGTTCAACACGCTGGCCGGCACCAATCTCACGGCCAAGCAGGCGCTGCCGACCACCATCGGCCGCACGCTCGCCCGCGCGCTGGAGGCGCATTACTGCGCCAAGATGATGCTGGACGATTTCGACCACCTCATCGCCAACATCAAGGCCGGCGACACCTCCACCGCCAACATGGAGAAGTGGGACCCCGCCACCTGGCCGAAGGAAGCCAAGGGCGTCGGCACGGTCGCCGCCCCGCGCGGTGGCCTCGGCCACTGGATCAAGATCAAGGACGGGCGGATCGAGAACTACCAGTGCGTGGTGCCCACCACCTGGAACGGCGGGCCGCGCGATCCCAAGGGCAATATCGGCGCGTTCGAGGCCTCCCTCATGAACACGCCCATGCAGCGCCCGGAAGAGCCGGTGGAGATCCTGCGGACCCTCCACTCCTTCGACCCGTGCCTCGCCTGCTCCACCCACGTCCTGCCCGACGGGGGGGGGGCGCTGGCGCGCCCCCCCGTGCGCTGCGGGGTGCCCCCCATGCGGCACCCCCCCCCCCCCGCCCCCGCCCCACGGGCGGCGCCCGCCACCCCGGTCGCGCAGGCGATCGCCGGTGGAAAGAAGCTGACCACCGTCTATGTCTATGAGGCGCCGGTACGCCTGTGGCACTGGGTGAACGCCCTGTCCATCCTGGTCCTGTGCGTCACCGGCTACTTCATCGGCTCGCCCTTCCCCACCCTGTCGGGCGAGGCGAGTTCGCACTACCTCATGGGCACCATCCGCTTCGTGCATTTCTCGGCGGGCTACATCCTCGCCGTAGGGTTCCTGGGGCGGATCATCTGGGCCTTCTTCGGCAACAAGTATTCGCGGGAGCTGTTCACCTTCCCCTTCTGGCGGAAGAGCTTCTGGAAAGGCTTCTTCACCGAGGTGCAGTGGTATGCCTTCCTGAAGCCGCGGCCGCTGAAGTTCGTGGGGCACAATCCGCTGGCGCAGGTGTTCCTGTTCTTCGTGATGGTGCTGGGCCTCGCCTTCATGATCCTCACCGGCTTCGCCCTCTATTCCGAGGGCACGGGGCTCGGCTCGTGGCAGGCGAAGCTGTTCGGCTGGGTCATCCCGCTGCTGGGCGGCTCCATGCAGGTGCACACGCTGCATCACCTCGGCATGTGGGTGATCATCGTGTTCATCATCATCCACGTCTATTCGGTGATCCGCGAGGACATCATGTCCCGCCAGTCCATGGTCTCGGCCATCACCAACGGCCACCGCACTTTCCGGGACGACGATCCGGACTGAGCGGCGGCCTCTGCTGGGGCAGAGGGCAAGACCGGACAACAAGAGGGCGCGGCGCTGGCCGCGCCCTTTTTCTTTGGCGGGATGCCCGGCGCAGACATGGTGCGGCGCATTCCACTTGGTGCTGCATCTGCTAACGATCGTCGCAGGCGCGCCACTCTCCGCGCGGCGAAAACGCTTTCCAGATGGCGGAATATGGACGCAGTTATTCCACTATTATCGGAAATCGATCATACTCCTTCCAACTTCTGTTCACCGAGCCGCCCCGCGCCTTCGCCGCCTCTTGATCCGAATCAAGCCTTTGGCTGGCGTCCAACGCGCTTGGCACGGTCCTTGATTTAGTCGAACTCGAAATCAGACGGCGGCAGACCGTCGTGGGAGGCCATTGCAGGGAGGGCGGCGTCGCATGGACGGCGAACGGATTTGCGCGCGCATTCTGGTGCTCGGCATCGGCAACATCTTGTGGGCCGACGAGGGCTTCGGCGTGCGGGTTCTGGAAACCCTGGACCGCGCCTACACCTTCCCCGAGCCCGTGACGCTGCTCGATGGCGGCACGCAGGGCCTCTATCTGCTCCCCTATCTCGAAGAAGCCGAAGGCGTCGTCATCGTGGACGCGGTGGATTTCGGCTCCCCGCCGGGCACCCTCCACATCCGCGCCGACGCCGATGTGCCCGCCGTGCTGGCCGCCCGCAAGGTGAGCCTGCACCAGACAGGCTTCCAGGAAATCCTCGGTCTCCTCGCCCTGCGCGGCCACACCCCCGGCCGCATCGTGCTGGTGGGCGTGCAGCCGGAAGTGCTGGACGATTACGGCGGCGGCCTCACCCAGACCGTCGCCGCGCAGATCGAGCCCGCCGCGCGCAAGGTGCTCGCCATCCTGAAGGACGAGTTCGGCATCGTGCCGGAGGCCCGTGCGGGCGTAGGATCTCTCGTCACCGCCGCCGTCACCCGCGACCCCTATGAGACCGAGCGCCCGAGCGCCGAGGAGGCTTGCCGCATCGGCGATGCACGCGTGCTCGTCCGGGGAGACGCCTGAGCCATGTGCCTCGGCCTGCCCATGCGCATCGAACGCCTCGAAGGCCCCTACGCCCTCTGCTCGGCCGAGGGGCGGGAAGAGCGGGTGGATCTCTCCCTCGTGCCGGAGGCCGGCGAGGGCGATCACGTCCTCGTCTTCCAGGGCGCCGCCCGCCGCCGGCTGGATGAGGGGGAAGCCCGCCTCATCACGGAAGCCCTCTCCGGCGTCGCCGCCATCATGGCGGGGGAGGCCGACGCGGCCCTCATCGACCGCGCCTTCGCCGATCTCGTGGACCGCGAGCCGGTCCTGCCGCCCCATCTCGCCGCGGCCTATGCCGCCGGCCGAAAGGAAGCCTGATGCCCCCGCTCGCCGCTCCCGATCTCCACCCCCTCGTCCGTCGCCTCAGCGAGGCCGGCGCCTGGCCCTCCGTCGAGACGCTGGAGGATGCCGCCCATCTCGATGCGCGCGACCATCTCCTGTTCCTGCCGTCCCACGGCAAGGCGCATCTGGAGAGCCCGGATATCGCCGTGGTGCTGCCCGAGCTGGTGAAGGCGCTGGGCGGCCAGGAGGCCATCGGCATCGCCATCGCCGGGCCCAAGGCGGAAGCAGCCCTGCGGGAAACCATGAGCCTCGCCCTCCCCGCCATCGTGGTGCTCCGGGCCGGCCAGCCGGTGGGCGCCATCGCCCGCATGCGGGACTGGGACGAATATCTCGACAAGCTCCGCGCCCTGCTCGCCGCCCCCTCCGCCGCCACCCACTGAAGGCTGCCCCGAATGTCTTCGTCCCCCTTCGCCACACAGCCCCCCATCGGCTTCGGCCCCGGCAGCCAGTCCACCGCCGAGGACGAGGGCCTCGCCTATCTCCAGATGCCCTCGGGCATGCGCACCTTCGAGGCGCATCTCATCGAGGTGGAGGACAAGGACCGCTACGCGCCCGCCTTCGCCGCGCTGGAACAGGTGATCGCCGCGCTGGAAGGCTGGCAGCCGGGCGAGAGCCGCATCATCGACCTCGCGCACCTCGACGCCGCCAATCTCGCTCTGGTGGACGAGGCCATGGGCGAGGGCGAGGTGGCGGTGAAGGTGGAAGGACGGGGCGATGTGCGCCCCATGGAAATCCAGGAGGCGACCTTCGCCGGCGTGTGGCGCCTGCGCGGCGCTCAGGGCAGCGACCGCATCGAGATCGGCGCCTTCCCGCGTGGCGCCGTGGTGCGCGCATTCGGCGGCGCGTCCGGCATCGATCTTTCCGGCCTCGAAGCGCCGGCGCCGGGCATCTTCAACGCCCCGGCTTTGCTGGTGGAGATCGACGACCGCTCCCGCACCCGCCAGGCGGGGGATGCGGCACATGTCATCAACCTCTCCCTCCTGCCCCACACGCCGGAAGACCTCGCCATGCTGGACGCGCGGCTCGGCCCCGGCGCGACCACGGTGCTCTCGCGCGGCTACGGCAATTGCCGCATCGACGCGACGGGCACCCGGCATGTGTGGCGGGTGCGCTTCTACAATTCGCAGGACATGCTCATCCTCGACACCATCGAGGTGAGCGAGGTGCCGGAAGTCGCCTGCGCCGCCCGCGAGGAGATCGCCGATTCTGCCGAGCGCCTCACCGAGGT
>JAYSCE010000298.1:0-5722 GCA_041915035.1 Xanthobacter sp. | reverse complement strand
GAACTGCATGAACTGGCGGAAGCGGCCGGGCCCGGGCTTCTCGTTGCGGAAGACGTAGCCCGCCCGATAGGAGCGATAAGGCTTGGGCAGCTGCTCGAAATGCTCGGCCACGTAGCGCGCCAGCGGCGCGGTGAGGTCGTAGCGCAGCGAGAGCCACTGCTCGTCGTCGTCCTGGAAGGAGAAGACACCCTCGTTGGGCCGGTCGAGGTCGGGCAGGAACTTGCCGAGCGCGTCCGTATATTCGATGGCCGGAGTCTCCAGCGCCTCGAAGCCGTAGAGCGCGTAGACGGCGCGGATCTTCTCCAGCATGGCGCGGGTGGCGGACAATTCCGCACCGGTGCGGTCGACGAGGCCGCGCGGGAGCCGCGCCTTCGGCTTGAATTCTTTGGCCATGATGCTTCGATGCTTCGGGACGTGGCGTCCCGCCCGGTAATGCAAGGTTCGGGGCGTCTTAGAGGACGGGACCGGTGACGGCAAGGTCGCGGACCGGGACCGGCCGCGCACCCGGCAAAAACATGCCGTAAAGGCACCTGTGCCATGACAGCGCCGTCTTCCGCGCGCATGATGGCAAACGGGTAGCGGCATCCGCCGGCTTCACCCTCATCCCAGACCTGCCGTCCTGCTGCGCCTTGGGGCGCGGGGCGGCGCCCATTGCCGCATGGAGGACACGCTTGCCCCACGACACGCCGCTCATTGCGACCCTCGTCGGGGCCTTCGTCCTCGCCTTCGTGCTCGGTGCCATCGCTCAGCGCCTCAAGCTGTCGCCGCTGGTGGGCTATCTCCTGGCCGGCGTGCTGGCCGGCCCCTTCACCCCCGGCTTCGTGGCCGACGAGCATCTGGCGCTGGAACTGGCCGAGATCGGCGTGATCCTGCTCATGTTCGGCGTCGGCCTGCACTTTTCCCTGTCCGACCTGCTGTCGGTGAAAGCCATCGCCATTCCCGGCGCGGTGGTGCAGATCGCGGTGGCCACCCTCATGGGCATGGGCCTCGCCTGGGCGCTGGGCTGGAATCTCGGGGCGGGCATCGTCTTCGGCATTGCCTTGTCGGTCGCTTCCACCGTCGTGCTTTTGCGGGCCCTGCAGGAGCGGCGCATGGTGGAGAGCGAGCAGGGGCGTATCGCGGTGGGCTGGCTCATCGTCGAGGACCTCGCCATGGTCCTCGCCCTCGTGCTGCTGCCCGCCCTGTCCGGCGCCCTCGGCGGACGGACCGTGACCACCGGCACCATCGACTGGCTGGGCCTGGGCGGCGATGTGTGGACCACCCTCGCCGTCACGCTGGTCAAGGTCGCCGGCTTCGTGGTGCTGATGCTGGTGGTGGGCCGCCGTGTCATTCCCTGGGTGATGCACTGGGTGGCGCATATCGGCTCGCGCGAGCTGTTCCGCCTGGCGGTGCTGGCCATCGCGCTGGGCGTGGCGTTCGGCTCGGCCAAGCTGTTCGGCGTGTCGTTCGCGCTCGGCGCCTTCTTCGCCGGCATGGTGCTGAGCGAGAGCCCCCTCTCCCACCGCGCCGCCGAGGAGACGCTGCCCCTGCGCGACGCCTTCGCCGTGCTGTTCTTCGTCTCGGTGGGCATGCTGGTGGACCCCTCAATCGTGGTGAAGAGCCCGGTGCCCCTGCTGGTCACGGTGCTGATCGTGCTGTTCGGCAAGTCGCTCGCCGCCTTCCTCATCGTGAGGGCGTTCGGCTACGGCAATTCCACCGCCTTCACCATTTCCGCCTCGCTGGCGCAGATCGGCGAATTCTCCTTCATCCTCGTGGCGCTGGGCGTGGACCTGCAATTGCTGCCGGCGGAGGGGCGCGACCTGATCCTCGCGGCGGCGATCATCTCCATCCTCGCCAACCCCTTCTTCTTCCTGGTGCTGGACCGCTATCGCGCCCGCCACGCGCCGCTCAGGCCGGAAAAAGCCGCTGCGCCCGTCCCTGCGCCCAAGCCCATTCCCGAACTGCCGGCGACCGCGCTTGCCAACCACACCGTGCTCGTCGGCTATGGCCGGGTGGGCCGGCTCGTCGCCGACGGGCTGAAGGCGGCGGGCACGCCCTTCCTCGTCATCGAGGACCAGGGCGACCGGCTGGAGGAGCTGAAGCGCCAGGGCCTCGAGGCGGTGAACGCCAACGCCGCCTCCGCCCCGGCCATCGCGGCGGCCAACGTCGCGGGCGCACGGCGCATCATCCTCGCCATCCCGGACGGGTTCGAGGCCAGCAACGTGCTGAAGAAGGCGCGCCAGCTCAATCCCGGCATCGAGATCGTCGCCCGCGCCCATTCGGATGCGGAGGTGGAGCACCTGCGCCAGAGCGGGGCCGACTTCATCATCATGGGCGAGCGGGAAGTGGCGCGCGGCATGCTGGCGCATGTGCTGGAGACCTCGCAGAATGACATCGCCGCCGCAGCCGCCGCGGAGCAGGCGGTGGAAGGCGGAAACCGGGCCGTGCCCGCGGATTCCATCGGCGCGGCCCCCGCGGCCGAAGCGGCGCCGGGCCTTGCGGAGCCGGCTGCTGCGGCGCAAAAAGAGACGCTGTAGCTCGACCTTTATTGCGAATAAGTTGCAATTGCAGGAAGGGTGCGGTAGTTTTTGCGAATTGATCGCAACAGAGGCGGCCGCACCCGTCACGACCGCCGGACCGGAGCATTCCCGTGCCCGACGCTTTCGTCCTGTCCCGCCGGCATTTTCCGGCGCTTCTCCTCGCCGCCGCGGCGGTGCTTCTCGCCCACCGCCCGGCCCGCGCGGCCGCGCCATTCAAGGTGGTCACCACCTTCACCGTCATCGCCGACATGGCGAAGAACGTGGCGGGCGACGCCGCGCAGGTGGAGAGCATCACCAAACCCGGCGCCGAGATCCATAATTACCAGCCCACCCCCGGCGACCTCATCAAGGCGCAGGGGGCGAACCTCATCCTCTGGAACGGGCTGAACCTGGAACTCTGGTTCGAGAAATTCTTCTCGCGCCTCAAGAACGTGCCGAGCGTGGTGGTCTCCAAGGGAGTCGAGCCCATGGGCATCACGGAAGGCCCTTACAGCGGCAAGCCCAACCCCCACGCCTGGATGTCGCCCTCCGCCGCGCTGATCTACGTGGACAACATCCGCGACGCGCTGGTGAAATATGATCCGGCCAACGCCGCGACCTACACGGCCAATGCCGCCGCCTACAAGGCGAAGATCACCGCCGCCATCGACCCCATCCGCGCCGAGCTGGAGAAGGTGCCGGCGGAGCAGCGCTGGCTCGTGACCAGCGAGGGCGCCTTCTCCTACCTCGCCCGCGACTTCGGCCTGAAGGCGCTTTATCTCTGGCCCATCAACGCCGACCAGCAGGGCACGCCGCAGCAGGTGCGCCGCGTGGTGGACCTGATGAAGAAGGACCACATCCCCGTCATCTTCTCGGAAAGCACCATCTCCGCCGAGCCCGCCAAGCAGGTGGCGCGGGAGACCGGCGCCCGCTACGGCGGCGTGCTCTACGTGGATTCCCTCTCCGATCCCTCCGGCCCGGTGCCCACCTATCTTGACCTCCTGAAGGTGACGAGCGGCACCATCGCCGCCGGCCTCACCGGGAAGGCGGCCCAATGAACGCGCCCCTCTCCCGCCAGAGCCTCGCCGAGGCCGGTGCCGGCATTCTCGTCGAGCACGTCACCGTCACCTATCGCAACGGCCACACCGCCTTGCGCGATGCGAGCTTCGCCATTCCCACCGGCACCATCACCGCGCTGGTGGGGGTGAACGGCTCGGGCAAGTCCACCTTGTTCAAGACCATCATGGGCTTCCTCAAGGCGGCGCGGGGCGAGGTGCGCATCCTCGGGATGAGCGTGCGGGAGGCGCTGAAGCGCAACGTGGTCGCCTATGTGCCGCAGGCCGAGGAGGTGGACTGGACCTTCCCCGTCCTGGTCGAGGACGTGGTGATGATGGGCCGCTACGGCCACATGAATTTCCTGCGCATGCCCGGCGCCGCCGACCGCGCGGCGGTGGAGGCGGCGCTCTCCCGCGTCAACATGCTGGACTTCCGCAAACGGCAGATCGGCGAGCTCTCCGGGGGGCAACGCAAGCGCGTCTTCCTCGCCCGCGCGCTGGCGCAGGACGCCCGCGTGATCCTGCTCGATGAACCGTTCACCGGCGTGGACGTGAAGACCGAGGACGCCATCATCGCCTTGCTGCGCGCGCTGCGGGACGAGGGGCGGGTGATGCTCGTCTCCACCCACAATCTTGGCTCCGTGCCGGAATTCTGCGACCGCACGGTGCTGGTGAAGGGCACCGTGCTCGCCTACGGCCTCACCTCCGAGGTGTTCACGCAGGCGAACCTCGAAAAGGCGTTCGGCGGCGTGCTGCGCCATTTCGTGCTCGACGAGAGCCACGCGGCGACGCCCGGCACGCTGGGCGTGCTCACCGACGACGAGCGCCCCCTCGTCCTTTACAAGGACCGCCCCGCCCAGAGCGGCACGGCGGGATCGAGCGAGGGGATCGGGTGATGGGAGGCCAGGCTCGAGATGCTGCATATCCCACGCCGTCATGGCCGGGCTTGTCCCGGCCATCCACGCGGACAGGCCGGGTGCACTTTTCCGCACAGCGCGCCATCGGCCCGACGTGGATGCCCGGCACGAGGCCGGGCATGACGGGGACCTTGCTTCGCGCGTCCGACCTCAGCGTGGACGCCTGACCATGGGCCCCACCTTCTCCCTCCTCCTCGAACCCTTCTCCTATTCCTACATGGTCAACGCCATGTGGGTGTCGGCGCTGGTGGGGGCCGTCTGCGCCTTCCTCTCGGCCTTCCTCATGCTCAAGGGCTGGTCGCTGATCGGCGATGCGCTGTCCCATTCCATCGTGCCGGGCGTGGCGGGAGCCTACATGCTGGGGCTGCCCTTCTCGGTAGGCGCCTTCTTCGCCGGGGCGCTGGCGGCGGGGGCGATGCTGTTTTTGCAGGAGCGGACCAAGCTGAAGGAAGATGCGGTCATCGGCCTCATCTTCACCTCCTTCTTCGGGCTCGGCCTGTTCATGGTCTCCCTGTCGCCCACCTCGGTGAACGTGCAGACCATCGTGCTCGGCAACATCCTCGCCATCTCGCCCGGCGATACGTTGCAGCTCGCCATCATCGGCTTCGTCTCGCTGGCGTTACTGCTCGTCTTCTGGAAGGACCTGATGGTGACCTTCTTCGACGAGAGCCACGCCCGCTCCATCGGCCTGAAGCCCACCGCGCTGAAGGTGATGTTCTTCACACTGCTCGCCGCCTCCACCGTGGCGGCGTTGCAGACAGTGGGCGCCTTCCTCGTCATCGCCATGGTGGTGACGCCGGGGGCGACTTCCTATCTCCTCACCGACCGCTTCCCCCGCCTCATCGCGTTGTCGGTGGCCATCGGCGCCACCACCTGCTTCGTCGGCGCCTATGCCTCCTACTTCCTCGATGGGGCGACGGGCGGCATCATCGTGGTGCTGCAGACGCTGATCTTCCTCCTCGCCTTCGTCTTCGCCCCAAAGCACGGGGTGCTGGCCGCGCGGCGGCAGGCGGCCGAGGCGCTGAAGGAGGGCGCGGCATGAGCCTTTTCGCCCCCTTCCAGTTCGATTTCATGCAGACCGCCCTCGTCATCGCCGCTCTGGTGGCGGTGCCGATGGCGCTGCTCTCCTGCTTCCTGGTGCTGAAGGGCTGGTCGCTGATGGGGGATGCCGTCTCCCACGCGGTGCTGCCGGGCGTGGTGCTGGCCTACATGGCCGGCCTGCCGCTCGCCTTCGGCGCCTTCGTGGCGGGCA
>JAYSCE010000297.1:0-5757 GCA_041915035.1 Xanthobacter sp. | reverse complement strand
GGTAAAGCAGGGGCAGGGGCGTCTCCTCGACATAGCCCATGCCGCCATGCACCTGGATGCCGAGGGACGACACCTCGATGCCGGCATCGGTGGAGAAGGCCTTGGCCACCGGGGTGAGCAGGCTCGCCTCCGCGAGGGCCGCCGCGCGGGCGATGGGATCAGGCAGGAGGCGCGAGCGGTCCAGCGCGTCGGCGGTCTTCAGGCAGAGCGCGCGGGCGGCGTCGGTTTCGGCGCGCATGGTGAGCAGCATGCGCTTCACGTCCGGATGGGCGATGATGGGGGCCGAGCCCTCGACGCCCGGCGCCTTGCCCTGCTTGCGGTCCCGCGCATAGGCGAAGGCGCGCTGGGTGGCGCGCTCGGCCACCGCCACGCCCTGCACGCCCACCGCGAGGCGGGCGTTGTTCATCATGGTGAACATGCAGGCGAGGCCGCGATTTTCCTCGCCCACGAGGTAGCCGACGGCGCCCTCGCCCTTCTCGCCAAAGGCCATGGTGCAGGTGGGCGAGCCGTGCAGGCCGAGCTTGTGCTCGATGCCGGCGCAGACCACGTCGTTGCGCGCGCCCAGGCTGCCGTCGTCGTTGACCAGGAACTTCGGCACGACGAAGAGCGAAATGCCCTTGGTGCCGGCGGGCGCGTCCGGCAGGCGGGCGAGCACGAGGTGGACGATGTTCTCGGCGATGTCATGCTCGCCGTAGGTGATGAAAATCTTGGTGCCGAAGATGCGATAGGTGCCGTCCGCCTGCTTCACCGCCTTGGCGCGCAAAGCGGCAAGGTCCGAGCCCGCCTGCGGCTCGGTGAGGTTCATGGTGCCGGTCCAGGTGCCGGCGACCATCTTGGGCAGGAAGGTGTGCTGGAGCGCGGCCGAGCCGTGGGCGGTGAGCGCCTCGATGGCACCGAGGGTGAGCACCCCGCAGATGCCGAAGGCCGGAGAGGCGGAATTCCAGAATTCGGTGAGCGCCGAGGTGATGGAGGTGGGCAGGTTCTGGCCGCCGAACTCTTCCTCCGCCGCGACGCCGCTCCAGCCGGCCTCGCTCCAGGCCTCATAGGCGGCGCGCATGCCCTCCGGCGTCGTCACGGCGCCGTCCTTGACGGTGCAGCCCTGCTTGTCGGCCACGCGATCGAAGGGGGCGACGACGGAGGCAGCGAACTTGCCGGCTTCCTCCAGCACGGGGTCCACCACGTCGAAGGAGAGATCGACGAGGCCCTGGGCCATCAGCTCGGGGAGTGAGGTGGAGGTCTTGAGGAAATAGGAGATCTCTTCCACCGGCGCGCGATAGCTCACGGAACCCTCCCTTAAGGTTTGGGGGCGCCGGCTTGACCGCTCCCGACGGGCACGCTCTAAGCACGGCGATTGCCGGTCTCCCACATCGCGGCGCCGGCCGCTGACGTCAAGAGGCGCGCCCTGACCCTTTGGTCGGGGGGCGCGGGTTCCAAGCCATGGCCGTGACCGCTCCCGATCGCCCCACGAGGCTCCTCGACGCCCATGCGCCGGGCGCGGTGGATGAGGCCGCGCGGCTGTTGGCGGCGGGCGGGCTGGTGGCCTTCCCGACCGAGACGGTCTACGGCCTTGGCGCCGATGCCGCGAACCCGGATGCGGTGGCCGCCCTCTATGCTGCCAAGGGCCGCCCGGCCTTCAACCCGCTCATCGCCCACACCGCCGATGCCGAAGCCGCCCGCCGCCTCGGCGCCTTCAACGCGGATGCGGAATTGCTGGCAGGCCGCTTCTGGCCGGGCCCGCTGACGCTGATCGTGCCGTTCATCGGCGGCGACGGCGTGTGCGACCTCGCGCGCGCGGGGCTCGACACGGTGGGCCTGCGCGTGCCGTCCGATCCCCATGCCCGTGCGCTGCTCGCGGCGTTCGGCGGGGCGGTGGTGGCGCCCAGCGCCAACCGCTCGGGCCATGTCTCGCCCACCGAGGCGGGCCATGTGATGGACGACCTCTCCGGCCGCATCGAGGCGGTGCTGGACGGCGGGCCGACGCCGGTGGGCGTCGAATCGACCATCGTGGACTGCACCGGCGCCGATCCCGTGCTGCTGCGTCCCGGCGGGCTTGCGCGGGAGGAGATCGAGGCGGCGCTGGGCCGGCCTTTGCTGCTCCCCGTCTCGCACAGCGACGCCGCGCCCTTGGCGCCCGGCCGCCTCGCCTCCCATTACGCGCCCCGCGCCGCGCTGCGGCTCGATGCGGTTGCGGTCGCGCCCGGCGAGGCGCTGCTGACCTTCGCCGGCGCCCGCCCGCCCGGCAGCGAAGGGGCGGCGACCGTGCTCGACCTCAGCCCCTCAGGCAGCCTCACCGAGGCGGCCGCCCGGCTCTATGGCGCCCTGCGCGCCCTCGATGCGGCGGGCGTTCCCGCCATCGCCGTCGTTCCCCTGCCGCGGGAGGGACTCGGCGAAGCCATCGCCGATCGCCTCGCCCGCGCCGCCGCACCCCGACCCTCCCAGAGCGAGTTGCCGCAATGACCACCCAGACGCTCGATGTCGACGGCCTCACCATCGCCATCGGCCACGCCTCCGACGCCGACACCGAGGCGCTGGCCGCGCTCTGGGAGCGGGCGGGGCTGACCCGGCCGTGGAACGATCCCCATGCGGATATCGCCCTCGCCCGGCGCGGGCCGCATTCCACCATTCTCGTGGCGCGGGAGGGTGGAAGGATCGCCGGTTCGGCCATGGTGGGGCACGACGGGCACCGGGGCTGGGTCTATTACCTCGCGGTGGAGCCGGACCTGCAGGGCCGGGGCCTCGGCCGGGCGCTGCTGCGCGCGGTGGAGGACTGGCTGCGCGCCCGCGCCATCCCCAAGCTCATGCTGCTCGTTCGGCCGGACAACGAGAAGGTGCGCGGCTTCTATGCCGCCGAGGGCTATGTGGAAGAGCCGCGCATCGTGTTTTCCCGCCGCCTCGACGGGAATTGAAGTTTTTCGGTGTCTTCGCTCAAGCGCCGCGCGGGCTTGACGCTGCGCGACAGGCCCACGCCGCACCCAAAGTGATGAGGCCATTGGGGCCTTCGGCGGCAATAGTCTTGATCCGGCGCAACATCCTCCCGGTGCTGCTGGAATATGGTATGGCACAATAAAGAACGTAAAGATTGCGCCAAGGGAGGGCGTTCCTGTCCATGTCCACGCTGCTCGTCACCCATCCCGCCGGTCTCAGCCACGCGACGCCTGCCGGTCATCCCGAGCGCGCCGACCGGCTCCGCGTGCTGGATCGCATCTTCGAGCAGGAGAAGTTCTCCCACCTCGTGCGCGATCTCGCGCCGCGCGGGGAGCGGGAGGACATCATCCGGGTGCATCCGGCGGACTTCGTGGACGCCATGGGCGAGGCCGTGCCGCAGGACGGTCTGGTGCGCATCGATTCCGACACCATCCTCTCGCCGGGCAGCTGGGAAGCCGCTTTGCGCGCCGTGGGCGGCGCCTGCTTCGCTGTGGATGAGGTGATGGAGGGCAAGGTCACCAACGCCTTCGTCGCCATGCGCCCGCCCGGCCACCATTGCGAGACGCGCAAGCCCATGGGCTTCTGCCTGATGAACCAGGTGGCCATCGCTGCGCGCCACGCGCAGGCGAAATACGGCCTCCAGCGCGTCGCCATCGTGGATTTCGACGTCCACCACGGCAACGGCACGCAGGAGATCTTCTGGGCCGACGACAGCGTGCTCTACTGCTCCACCCACGAGATGCCGCTCTATCCCGGCACCGGGGCGCAGGGCGAGACGGGGGCGGTGAACACCATCGTCAACGCCCCGTTGCGCTCGGGCGACGACGGCGCGGTGTTCAAGGAGGCGATGGAGACGCGCATCCTGCCGCGCATCACCTCGTTTGCGCCGGACCTGATCCTGATCTCGGCCGGGTTCGACGCGCACGTGCGCGATCCGCTCGCCTCGCTGCGCCTCTTGGACACGGATTTCGGCTGGATCACCCGCCGGCTGATGGAGATCGCCGACCAGAAGTGCGAGGGCCGCGTGGTCTCGCTGCTGGAAGGCGGCTACGACCTGGAAGGCCTCGCCACCTCCGCCGCCGCCCACGTCACCGCGCTGATGCACGGCTGACGCCGGGGCGTCCCAGTTGTGGGGGCGCATGACAAAGGCCCGGGAGACTAGCTCGCGGGCCTTGGTCAAAGCCGAAAACTACTGCCTGTAGTGCTGGATGCGCGTGGTGCGCAGGCCGGGCAGGCCGTGGCGGTCGATGGAGGCCTGCCACGAGAGGAATTCGTCCACGGTGAGGGTGTAGCGCTTGCAGGCTTCCTCGAGGGAGAGAAGCCCGCCGCGCACGGCTGCCACCACCTCCGCCTTGCGGCGGATGACCCAGCGCCGCGTATCGGGCGGCGGCAGGTCGGCAATGGTCAGCGGTCCCCCGTCCGGCCCGATCACATATTTGACCCTCGGACGATAGGCATCCGTCATGTCTACGCACCTGTTACTCAAACCAACTTCGATGAAGATGGCAGGTGCCGATGAAGACTTTGCTAAAGCACGGAAATAAAAGGATTTTTACTTGTCTTAATGGGGGCTGAACAGGTTCTTCCCGAAGCGTAAACACACGGTCACGCTTTCGCAATTTGCGAAGCGGGCAAGTTTTCCGGTCAGCATGTTGAAAAGAAAGGCGGCTTGGGCGGTGCCGTGGTGCTGGGCGGTCGCGCGGCGCGGCCGGGGATTCAGCACTTGTTCAGCTCTGTTAATGGATCACGAAGTAATGATTGGGGGCGGGGGAGGGCGCTGGGTGCGCTGCAATGTGCGTTTTGTGAGCCTGGGCGTGTGCCAGGCGGGTTAGGGGCATCGCGTTTCTTTCACGCCGTCATGCCCGGGCTTGTCCCGGGCATCCACGTCGGGCCGATCGTGCGGAGCGTGGGAAGACGCCTTCTAGCCCAACCACGTGGATGGCCGGGACAGGCCCGGCCATGACGGTGGTTAAGGCGGTCAGGGCGGCACAGGGCAGGATAGGCCCGCCCTATCGCTCCTATGCCCGGGGCACGCCCCGCCCGCCGCTCACATAGGCGCGCCAGCCGCCGAGCGCGGTGATCTCCTCGGCCTCTTCCACCGCATGGGCCTCGCAGAGGAAGCCGGGTACTTCCGAGCCATCCTCCAGCTTGAGCTTGCCCACCCCCAGCGGCGCGGGGATGGCGGCGACGAAGCGGCCGAAGGCGGCCGGCTCCAGCGCCCACACTTCCACCTCCAGCCCCGGCCCGGTGAAGCCGGGGGCGCGCACCACGCCGGGCTTGCGGGGCGTGGTGTCGGGCAGCACGAAGAGCCGATAGTCGGGCGCCGTGCGGCAGCTTTTCACCAGCACGCCGCCGGCACCGGTCAGTTCGCCGTTGAGGGGCATGCCCGAAAGATGCGCGCCCACCACGGCGATGGGCACGGCATCCGGCGGGAGCGAGGCGCGAGGGCCGCTGAGCGGGGTCTCGTTGGTCATCTTGATCCTCACACGGTTTCGAGCACGGCCACCACATCGCCCGAGCGGACGGTGCGGCCCGGGGCGGCGCGGATCTCGCGGACGCGGCCGGCGGCGTGGGCGGTGATGGAAATCTCCATCTTCATGCTCTCGATGATGGCGATGGTGTCGCCTGCGGCGACCATCGCTTCCTCTTCCACCAGCACCTTCCACACATTGCCCGGCACGTTGGCGGAAACGCCGAAGCAGCCGTCCGGCATCTCGCCCTCGCCGAGCATCCCGGCGCCGTCCTCGACGACGAAGCTATCCAGCCCTTCGGCCTTCCAGCGTTCCCGCTCGGCCTCGAAGGCGGCCTGCTGGCGGGCCTTGCCGGCGGCGA
>JAYSCE010000296.1:0-5766 GCA_041915035.1 Xanthobacter sp. | reverse complement strand
CGGGCAGGAGGGGACCGCGGCGGAACAGCTTCTCGCGCAGGGTACCCTCATCGTAGGACGTCTTGTAGACGCCGCGATCCTGAAGCTCCGGCACCACGAGGTCCACGAAGGACGCCAGCGTTTCGTGGGAGACGAGGCGGTTGAGGTTGAAGCCGTCCACGTCCGTGTCGCGCACCCAGGAGACGATCTCGTCCGCCACCTCGCCGGGGGAACCGACGATGAAGGGCGCCCGGGCGCCGGTGGCGGAGAGGGTGGCGAGATCCTTCACCTTCAGCGGCTCGGCGCTGCGCAGGGTGAGGTTCTCCAGGGTGGACTGGATGGCATTGCTCTTCACGTAGGAGATCGCCTCCTCCGGATCGAGGGTTGAGAGGTCCACGCCCGTCCAGCCGGAGAGCAGCGCCAGCTGCCCCGCCGTGTGGACGTACTGGGCATACTCGGCCAGCCGGTCGAAGGCCTCGGCGCGGGTGGGGGCGACGATCACCGTCGCTCCGGGGAACATGCGGACATCATAGGGGTCGCGCCCGAAGCTCGCCGCCGCCGTGCGCACGGCACGCACCGCCTCGGCGAGGATGGGGCGGGTCTGGCCATTGAGAAAGATGGCCTCCGAATGCTTCGCCGCGAACAGCCGCCCCCGGCCCGAAGTACCGGCCTGGTAGAGCACAGGCGTACGCTGGGGCGAGGGCTCGGCGAGCTGGATGCCATCCACCTGGTAGTAGGGGCCGTTGTGGCGCACCCGATGGACCTCGGACGGGTCGGTGAAGACGCGGGCGGCGCGGTCGCGGCGCACGGCGCCCTCCTCCCAGCTGCCCTCCCACAATTTGTAGACGGCGGCGAGGAAATCCTCCGCCGCCTCATAGCGAGCGTCATGGTCGCGATTCTGCTTGTCGCCCATGCCGCGGGCGCCGCTGTCCAGATAGCCGGTGACGATGTTCCAGCCCACGCGGCCCTTGGTGAGATGGTCTAGCGTCGCGAAGCGGCGGGCGAACTGGTAGGGGTGCTCGTAGGTGAGATTGGCGGTGACGCCGAAGCCGATGTGCTTGGTCGCGTGCGCCATGCTCGGCACCACGAGGGCCGGGTCGATGTCCGGCGTCTGCGCGGCGGAGATCAGCACCGCGTCCGGACTGTTGCCATAGACGTCGTAGACGCCGAACACGTCGGCGATGAAAACGCCGTCGAACAGGCCGCGCTCGGCGGTGACGGCAAGGTCGATCCAGTAATCGAGGCTGTTGTAGTCGATGGCGCGATCGCGCGGGTGGGCCCACAGGCCGGCCCAGGTGTGCCCGGGCGAGGCCATGTTGAAGGCGTTGAAGCGGATGTCGCGATTGAGCGGTTTCGTGGTCATGGCAGCGTCCGCCCTCAGCTGTAGAGCGGGGTCGGCGTGATGACGCCGTTGAGGGCGTAATTGCCCACCTCGCGGGATTTGTAGACCACCGGATCGTGCAGGGTGTGGGTCCGGATGTTGCGCCAGAAGCGGTCGTAGCCGTAGTGGCCGGCGGTGGCGCAGGCGCCCATCAGCTCGAAGATGCGGGAGGTGACCTCCAGCGCCGTGCGGCTGGAATGCACCTTGGCCGCATAGATCGCCGCGGCGGCGACATTGCGCTCGTCCGGCGTGATGGCATTGCCCAAGGCGGCCGCCGCCTCGAACCGCGCATTGGCCACATCCGCCAGCGCAATGGAGGCGCGCAGCTCCACGTCGAGATTGCCGTAATGCTCGAGGATGTAGGGATCGAGCCGCGCAGCCTCCACGCCGGAGGCCTGCCACGGGCGGGAGACGTCGCGGATGTAGCGGTTGGCCTCGGCGAGCGCGCCCTCGGCGATGCCGATATAGAAATTTACGATCAGCAACTGGTGGAACGGCACGACGAGGCTGGTGCGCGGCGGCGGCGGGGCGGCGGGGTCGCCGAGGATCTCGTCCCGGCCGATCTTCACGTCGGCGAAGGTGATGGTGCCGCTCTCCGACAGGCGCTGACCGAAGGCGTCCCAGTCATTGCCGTGGGTCACGCCCTCCCGGTCGCCGGGCACGACGAGCACGGCGAAGCCGTCGCCGAGCTGAGCGCGCAGGGTGATGATGTCGGCGAGCGCAGCGTTGGAGGCGAAGGTCTTGCGGCCGGTGAGGCGATAGCCATCCTCCACCTCCGCCAGCCGCGACTCCGGATCGCGCGGGTTGGAGGCACCGCCCCAGAACCAGCGCCCGGCCACCGACGCCCGCGCCAATTCCGCCGCCTGCTCGGGGCGCGCGCGCCACAGCGCGTTGGTGAGGTGGAGATAGTGGTAGGCGAGCAATTGCGCGATGGACGCATCCGCCCGCCCGATCACCCGCACGGCGAGGAGCGCGTCGGTAAACGATCCTCCGCCCCCGCCATGCTCCTGGGCAAAGAGCAGTTCGAGCAATCCCGCCTCGCGCAGCAGCCCGAGCTCGCGCCGGGGCGAGGCGCCGAGGCGGTCGCGCTCGGCGGCATCAGGGACGAGCGCGTCGGCGACGCTCTGGGCAAGGGCGATCCAGTCCGGGCGTGGTGCCGGGGCGAGGGACAGATGGGACGGGCGGGCGGCTGGCGCGGTCATGGTCAACACTCCTCGAAGGGTTTCGACAGTCGCGCTCACCAGGTGGGGATGAGGCTGCCGTTGAACTTGGCGAGGGTGAAATCCTTCACCGGCTGGGAGCGGTAGACCTGGATGAACTTGGCGATGCGCGGATCATCCTTGCGGTCCTCGCGCACGGCGAAGACGAGGGTGAAATAGGGCTTGGATTCTTCCAGCGTCGTCTCGGCCAGCAGCGCGCTCTTCAGCTGGAGACCGGCGAGATAGGCGTAGTTGGAGGAGACGAAGGCCGCGGCGACGTCGTCCAGCGAACGGGGCAGCTGGGCGGCGTCGATCTCCACGATCTTGAGGTTCTTCGGGTTCTCCGCCACGTCCAGCACGCTGGCATAAAGGCCCGAGCCCGGCTTCAGCTTGATGAGGCCGGCCTTCTGGAACAAGAGCAGCGCGCGCCCGCCATTGGTGGGATCGTTGGGAATGGCGATCTTGGAGCCGGCGGGAATGTCGGCGAAGCTATTGTATTTCTTGGAGTAGATGCCGGCGGGGACCAGAATAGATTCATCCAACGCGACAATATTGTAGCCGCGCGTCTTCACCTGATTGGCGAGATAGGGCCGGTTCTGGAAATTATTGAGGTCGATATCACCGGCCTGCAACGCCGCATTGGGCTGGTTCCAGTCGGTGAACTCGATGATCTCCGCCTTCACCCCCTGCTCGGCCGAGAGCTTCGCCGCCTCGCGCAGGATGTCGCCATAGGGCCCGGCCGAAACGCCGATCTTCAGCGGCTTGTCGGACGCGGCGGCCGGGGCCTGCGCATTGGCGCCAGTGCCGAGCGCGAACAGGGTGAGGCCGGAGAAGAGGAGGGCCGCGAGGGGGGAGCGGAAGCGGGAGGTCATGGATCGATCCTGGTTCATGAAGGGACGGAAGCGCGCGCGCAAACCCTGCGTCCCCGCACGGGCGGGGACGTGAATGCGTGTCGTCCAGATCGGCGCGCTTTCTATATTCGATAAAACTTATAGAATTAATTTGCATACCTCGCCCGCAGTGTCTATCCCCTTTTCGTCACGCCCCTTCCGACGCCGGGAACCGCCATGAACAAGCCCGTCATCCCCCTCCCCGCCCAGCCCGCCGCGGCAGCGCCTGCCCCTGCCGCGCCCACCAAGCGCCGCTCTGCCGATCCCGCCGACTGGCGCGACCTGTTCGCGGAGATCGGTGCCGGCTCCAGCGTGCGCGAGCGCGACCGGGTGCTGCCGTTCGAGGCGGTTGATCTCTTGAAAGCAGCCGGCTTCGGCGCGCTGCGGCTTGCCGAGGCGGACGGCGGGGCGGGCGCGACCTTCCGGCAGACCTACAAGCTGGCGCTGGACCTCGCCGCCGCCGATGCCAACGTGGCGCATATCTTCCGCAACCACTTCACGGTGGCCGAGCAATATGCCCGCCGGCCTTACGATGCGAAGAGCAGGGGCTGGCAGAAGGAGGTGGCGGCGGGCGGCATCTTCGGCCTCGCTTCCACCGAATCCGGCGACAAGCCGGCCGGCGGCTTCGCGCCCGACACGCGGCTCGACCCGGACGGCGACGGCTTCCGCCTGAACGGCGTGAAGTATTACAGCACGGGCACCCTCTTCGCGGATTCCATGCTGATCCGCGCGGCGACGGCGGACGGGCGGGTGGCGGCGGTCATCATCCCCACGCGGCGCGCGGGCATCGAGATCCTGGACGACTGGGACGGCGCCGGCCAGCGCCTCACCGCCTCGGGCACCACGCGCTACCACAATGTGCGGGTGGAGGCCGACGAGGCGGTGTTCGACAGCCCGGATCGCGGCTACGGCCTCGCCTATTCCAACACGCAGGCGCAGCTTTTCCTCACCACCGTGGTGGCGGGCATCACGCGCGGCGCGCTGGAAGATGCCATCGCGCTGGTGAAGCGCCGCAAGCGCAGCTTCTATTACGCGCCGGTGCCCACCCCCGCCCACGACCCCTTCCTGCAGCAAGCCATTGGCCAGCTCGCGGCCAACGCCTTTGCCGCCGAGGCGGTGATCCTCGCGGCGGCCGAGACCCTCGACCGTGCGAGCGATGCCCGCGATCGCGACGAGGACGCGCAGGAGCTCGCCGCCGAGGCGGCGAAGGCCGCGGCGCAGGCGAAGCTGGTGGTGGACGAACTGGCCCTGAAGTCCGGCTCTCTGCTGTTCGAGACCGGCGGCGCCTCGGCCACCGAGCGGGCCGTCAACCTCGACCGCCACTGGCGCAATGCCCGCACCATCGCCTCGCACAATCCCTCGAGTTACAAGGCGAAGGCCATCGGCGAACTCCTGGTGAAGGGCACGCCGCTGCCGGCGAAAGGATTCTTCTGATCCGGCGTCTTGTGCTGCCAGATGATGGCCCCGCCGCACCGGCGGGGCCATTTCTTTTAGGGGTCACACCGTCGGGAAAGCGCCCTCGAACACGGTCTCGTCGAGCGGGCGGCGGCCGCTCGGGGTCTCGCCCTTGTGGAAGCTCTCCGGCAGCAGGGACTTGTCGCCGCGCCGGCCCAGCGCGATGGCGATCTCCACCTCATAATCGTCCGGCACCTTCAGGTCCGAGCGAGTCTTCTCCACGTCGAAGCCGCCGATGCCGTGGGCGTGCCAGCCGAGCCTGGTGGCCTGCAAGGCGAGGTTGGCCCAGGCCGCGCCGGTATCGAACGAATGGCTGCGCGCGACGATCACATCGCTCGTCCCCGGCCGCACGAAGGTGCGCGCCGACACGGCGATGATGAGCACCGCCGCATTCTGCGCCCACTGCTGGTTGAAGGGGTTGAGCAGACCGAGGAAGGTCGCGAACTCAGGCGTGCCACGGCGCGCATAGAGGAAGCGCCAGGGCTGAGAATTGAAGCTGGACGGCGCCCAGCGCGCGGCCTCGAAGATGGACTTCAGCTCGGCAGCCGGAATCTCCTCCCCGGTGAAGGCGCGGGGCGACCAGCGCTCCAGGAACAGGGGCTCGACGGGGTGCTCGCTCTGGCGCGGTGCAACGGCAATGGTCATGGAGCAAATCCTCGGGTTGGGAACGAATGAGCGTCACAGCCTCAGGCCGGCCTGCTTCAGCAGGGGCAGGATGGCGGTGGCGAAATGGTCGAGGTCGGCAGCGAAGTCGTAGAAGTTGAGCTGCACGCCGTCGATGCCGGTCTTCTTCAGCGCCGCGAGTTGGTCCACCACCTCTTCGGGAGAGCCGATGATCTCGATGTTGCCGCCGAGATTCAGC
>JAYSCE010000295.1:1646-5771 GCA_041915035.1 Xanthobacter sp. | reverse complement strand
TTGACCCGCTCCCGGATCATGGCCCGTTCGTACTCGGCGAACACGCCCATCATCTGGAACATGGCCCGGCCGGAGGGTGTGGTGGTGTCCAGAGCTTGCTGGTGCAGGTAGAGGTCGGCGCCGCGGGCGTGAAGCTCGCCGAGGAAGGCCACGAGGTCCGCCATCGAACGGCCCAGGCGGTCCACCGACCACGCAGCCACCATGTCCACCTCGCGGCGGGTGACGGCCTTCAGCATGGCGTCATAGCCGGGGCGCTGTTCGCGGCCCTTGGCGCCGGAGATGCCGGCATCCTCAAACACGGCTACCACCTCCCAGCCGGCATTCTCCGCCACGGCCTGAAGCTCGCGACGCTGGTTCTCGGTGGTCTGTTCGGAGGTGGAACGCGCAAATATAGAGCGACGCGGCGAGCTGTCTTGCGGGACACGGCAGGGGCTCCGGGAAGCTGGCGATGTCCATACCGATAATAAGTGTTTACGGAATGGGTCAGGCGCCCTTCGCAAACCCGTATGAACGCGACAGCGCGGGAAGAGATCTTCAGGGAGGGTTTCGGTATGCCCTCCGCACTGGCGGTGAAGGCCGGCAGAACGGTGGCGCGGGGTATCACCTGGGCGGGCTCGCATCGGCTCGGGGCTCCGCGCAGGTCGGCACACGCCCCCGTGACGCGAAGGGGGCGCCACGGGGGAAATGCGCGAACACGATAGGATCGACGGGCCTTCGGAAATTCCGGCGATTTTTGCCGGAGGTCGTCTTGATCTAGGGGCGCGACGGCTGGACGCCTTGCGGCGTCAGGGCTGCCGGCCCCTTCTGGTGTCTGCACTGTTCATTTTGAACAGCACCTCCTGCCTAGAGCCCTGGGCCGTCCTCGCCGTCCTCCCACGGCAAGGCTCCGGCCACCTGCTCGGAGACCTGCCGCATGTGATCCAGCAGCTCCCGGCGCTCCTCTGGGGAGAGGCGACGGGCTTCCGCTGCCGCCTGATCGACGCTCGCCTTGGCGCGGGAGAGTGGCGTGATGGCGGGTGCGTCACGCAAGCCGCCCGCCTCAGCAACCGGCTCGGCCCCGCCCATGGCACTGGAGACGGCGGGGAAGTCCTGCTGCATCCAGTTCCGGACAGTGGTGTGGCCGACCTGATGGGCGAGGTCCGACGCGATCTGGCGGTAGGACTTGAACCGCACCCCGTCCCGATGCTGACCGCTCCTGACGTAGGCGCGGAACACGTTCCGCACCTGGCGCTTGAGGGGCAGGCCATGGGTGAGGTTCGCTTGAGCTGCCGCCCACCGCGCCGCATCCTCTCCCATGTCGAAGACGGATGCGTCGATGAACGTTTCGCCGTTGAGCTTTGCGGCCTCCAAGCGATGCCAACCGTCAACGAGATAGAGCGCCCCGTCGATGCGCGCGAGGGAGACGGGGGGCAGAATGCCGCCCGCTCGGGTGACGCCGGCATAGGTGCGCACGGTCCCGAGGTCGAGTTTAACCCGGACCTGCCAGTCGGCTCGCGTGATGATGTCGGCGATGTCGACGCAGGTCGAGGTTGCCGATGTGGTGGCGTTGGGATGATGGTTCGTCATCCGGCGGCGCCTCCCATGCGGCTGAATGGGAGCGGAGCCGAGGTGGCAGGGTGAGGGCTGCGCCGCGTGGCGAGTTTCGCCTTTTCCGCCTCCGCTCGGGCCAGCCGGTCGACGGTCTCGTTCAAGGTGTTGCCGTTGTGGCCACGCACCCAGCGGAGGCCCACGAGGGGCCGAGCCGCCTGGGCCTCCCCAAGCTGGCGCCAGAGGTCGGCGTTGGCGACGGGCTTGCCCTGGGCGGTCTTCCAGCCGCGCCGCTGCCAGGACGCCAGCCAGGTGTTCAGGCCCTTCACGACATACTCGCTATCGCAGAACAGCACGGCAGGAACGTCGGCGGGCAATGCCCCGAGCGCCGTGAGGGCGGCCGTCAGTTCCATGCGGTTGTTCGTGGTGTCGGGCTCGGAGCCGGTGAGAATGCGGGCGGAGCCGTCGGTGTCGAGGATGACCACCGCCCAGCCGCTGGGACCGGGATTGCCGAGGCAGGAGCCGTCTGCGTGGGCGATGATCATGCGGCGCCTCCGGTCAGGGTGAGAAGCACGGCGACGCCGTAGGGGAGGAAGAGGAGGAGAGCAGGGGAGGGCAGCGTCATCGTCTCCGGGGAGGTGAGGGCTTCGAGGATGTTGCGGCCAAGCGCGGCCGCGCCGCGCCGAGGAGCGGGAACGTGGGGAGAGATCACAATGTGTCCGTGAGAGCCGGCGGCCCCGGAAGGCAGCCATGAGTAGGAGGCGCACCGGCGCGGGCGAGAGGCGCCACGCAGATGTTGCAAGTTATGCTCAGGTGGAACCTATTTGGATGGCCGCCGAGCCCAGAGATGCGGCCCCGGCTCCCCCAGCGGAGGACGAGCAGACGGGCCCGTCAGGCGAGTCGTCCCGTTCTGGACGCCAGAGGTGGCTCGGGTCGGCGGGCCCTTTACCGCGTCACGCAAATTGCATATACAATTTGAATGATCATCACCTGGGATGAACCCAAGCGCCTCGCGAACATCGCCAAGCACGGCCTCGATTTCGCGGCGCTGGATGTGGAGTTCTTCCTGTTCTCGGTGGTGGTGCCGGCGAAGCTCGGGCGATGGATGGCCATCGGGCACATGGCGGACGGGACCGCGGCGGTGGTGTTCGCCCGTCTTGGAGCGGAAGGTGTCGCCGTCATCAGCATGCGCCCCGCCAGCGCGAAGGAACGGAGGCTGCTTCATGGCAAGCCGTAAGCGAAAGCAATTCGAGCCGGGCCACGGCTACACGCAGGCCGATTGGGATGCCGTGTCCGACACGCCCGAAGCCACCGACGCGGAACTGGCACAGGCCCGGCCGTTCGCCGAGGCCTTCCCGGACCTTGCCGAGGCCGCCCGGCGCGTCCGTGGTCGTCAGCGCCAGCCGACCAAGGTGCCCGTGTCGATCCGGCTGAGCCGGGAGGTGGTGGAGCACTTCAAGGCTGGCGGCCCCGGCTGGCAGGCCCGCATTGACGATGCGTTGCGGCGGGCGGTGGCAGGCAAGGCCGGCAAGCCTTGATGACGCGGCGTGGGCTCACTCCACGTTGAAGGCGGGGAGCTTCGATATCTCGCGGTGAAGGGCGACAACCGAGGCCTCGCCGTAGTGCTGTCCCGTGTCGCGCTTGGTGTGGCCGACGATGAAATAGCGGGCTTCCTCGCCCACCCCATGCGCCCTGCACAGCGTCATGAACAGGTGCCGCCAGCCGTGATTCGGCTGCACGTTCGGGTCTTTGACGCCGACTTGGCGAACCCACCCGCCGAGTCGCCCTGCCACCGTCTTCGAGGGATGGGCCTGGGCCTTGCCGCCGCAACGGGCTTTCGTCTCCTGATAGAATAGAGGGCCTTCGCCGCGCTCATGGACAAACGCCAGGATGCCTTGCCGGATGAGGTCGGGGTGTAGTGGCACCGTCCTGGGCTTGTCCGTCTTCACGGCCCCGGCCTCCGGCGAGATGCGGAAGACCCACACTCCCTGCACCTCTTGGAAGTCCTGCCCTCGGAGCTGTGCCACCTCGCCAACGCGGGCACCGGAATAGGCGCAAAGCCACGGCACCCATCGGCGAGCCATCAGCGTCTCGCGCGTGTTGCGCCCCGGAGCCGCGAAAGCGTCAAGCGCCGCCTTGAGGATCGTGGTGGCCTCTTCGGCGGTGAAGGAGCGATCCCGTGCGCGAGGCAGTGCCTTGCCTGCGGAGCGGATGCCCTGGGCCGGGTTGGTCGGAATGCGGCGGTTCGCCTTGGCCCAGTTCAGGACGGTATTGAGCGGCGTGAGATACTTGGCGTTGATCGTCTTGGGCGCCAGCTTGCCCGTGGCGACAAGCGCATCCTTCCAGGCCACAACGTCCTCGGGCGTAACCGCCGCGGCGTCGTCGTGGGCCAAACGCTTCTCGAAGGCGCGAACCACGCGCTGGTGTTCGTACAGCGTCTTTGCCCTCGGCTGCCGCTTCCGCCCCCATGCTTCTACGAGGCCGGAGAGAGAAACATCAGCCTTGCGGCGTGTCGTGGCCCGCGGTGGTGGAGCAACGGAGGCCGGGGCAAAGGCTGGAAAGCGCTGGGCCGCAGGATCGGGAGAATAGTCCCCCGCC
>JAYSCE010000295.1:0-1636 GCA_041915035.1 Xanthobacter sp. | reverse complement strand
AGCTCGCTTCAGGCGCCATGCCGCATCCGTTGCAGCCTGTTCCACGGCATCCAACAAGCGGACACGGCTGAGGCCATCTGTCACGACACCATGGGTCGCGAGCACCCAGTCGGCCAACCAGCCAAAACGGCTCTCCATTGCTTCCAGGCGGTTCGCGGTGTCTCGGGGCAGGGAATTGATGGAGCTAGTCAGGTCCGGGTGCCACGGCTCGGCTGCTGCAACGCTGCTGTCCACTTCCTCTGCCTACAGCCTCGGCGCAGTCGAGATTCGCCCCTCACGCGCCGCGCGATTGAAGGTCTTGACCGCAGCCCACATTTCCGGCGGCCCGGGCTTCTCCTCAAAGCGTTCCACGAACAGTCGGTACACCTCGCCCGATAGCGCGATGATCTGGCGGTGGGTGAGGGGCCGAGGGCCGGAACGTATCGCGCCCCACCGCGTCTCAAGCTGGGCGAGTGCAATGCCGTGGCGGGACTTGGCGACGGCCGGATTGCGGGTGCGCAGCGAGAACTTCACCTCCCGCCCTGGCCTGACAAGGGCGACGTGCTCCGGTTCTCCGGCTTCGGCAGGGAAGGCCAGGGCGATGGCCTGCCCCTTCGCGGCATCAACGATATCCGCAGGGACTCGGGCGCGGAATGAGAGGAAGGAGGTGTCTCGGCGACGGACGGGGCGGGGCATGCGAAGGGCCATTGTGTGCCGCTCCTGTGTACCAGTGAGCGACCCAAAAATCCCTAATTTTCAACAAGCTGAGGCCGGATAAGGCTTTGAACTGGTGCTGCGAGAGAGGATTGAACTCTCGACCTCTCCCTTACCAAGGGAGTGCTCTACCACTGAGCTACCGCAGCGTGCCGGCGGACCGCACGGAAGCGGGAACCGCGGCGACGGGTGTGCCGTCGTCAGGAGCGCTCCTCTAGTACATGCGGCGCTGCGGTGCAAGGGGCTCGACGCTGATGGCGGTGGATGAGCGAGCAGGCCGGCCCGGTTGGGCATTCGGCAGGCGCCGTCCGCCGCAAAAATGCGCCTGCTTGCGGCTTGAGCGTTTCCTTTCGCACGGATAGCCTCCTGCGTACGAGGCCTGCACGGGGGATGTCATGGCGGCGGACAAGGCGCGCAAGGAAACCATCGGCGCCGTGCGGCGCACCTTTGCTCCGTGGAATGATCCGACCAAGACCCCGCTCATCCGTTTTGAGAACGTGGTCAAAAGCTTCGGCGACTTCACGGCGGTCAACAACGTCAGTCTCGACATCTACGAGCGCGAGTTCTTCGCGCTGCTCGGCCCCTCCGGCTGCGGCAAGACCACGCTCATGCGGATGCTCGCCGGCTTCGAGGAGCCCACCTCCGGACGCCTGACCCTCGCTGGCGAGGATCTCGCCGGGGTGCCGCCCTACCGGCGGCCGGTGAACATGATGTTCCAGTCCTATGCGCTGTTCCCGCACATGAACGTGGCGGACAACATCGCCTTCGGCCTGAAGCAGGACAAGATGCCGAAGGCCGACATCGACGCCCGCGTCGAGGAAATGCTGACGCTGGTGAAGCTGGAGAAGTTCGCCAAGCGCAAGCCCCACCAGCTTTCCGGCGGCCAGCGCCAGCGCGTGGCGCTGGCGCGCTCGCTGGCCAAGCGCCCCAAGGTGCTCCTGCT
>JAYSCE010000294.1:0-5800 GCA_041915035.1 Xanthobacter sp. | reverse complement strand
CCTGGGCGCAGATCCCCACAGACTCGGCGGGCCTGCTGCGCTCGGCCATCGTCGGCTGCTGGATGGGCGTGACCCCCGGCGGCGCCACGCCCGCCTCCTTCATGAGCTATGGCCTCGCCAAGAAGTTCTCCAAGAACGGGCGCAACTTCGGCAAGGGCGAGCTGGAAGGCGTCATCATGCCGGAGACGGCGGCCCACGCCGCCGGCACCTCGGCGCTGCTGCCCATGCTGACGCTGGGCATCCCCGGCTCGCCCACCGCGGCGGTGCTGCTGGGCGGCCTGCTCATCTGGGGCCTCCAGCCCGGCCCGCTGCTGTTCGTGGAGCAGAAGGACTTCGTGTGGGGCCTCATCGCCTCGATCTATCTCGGCAACATCGCCGGCCTGATCGTGGTGCTGACCACCGTGCCGATCTTCGCGGCCATCCTGCGCATCCCGTTCAGCGTGATCGCGCCCATCATCCTCGTGATCTGCGCGGTGGGTGCCTACACGGTCCACAACGCCGGGCTCGACATCGCCGTCATGCTGGTCTTCGGCGTCATCGGCTACCTGTTCAAGAAGCTGCAGTATCCGCTGGCGCCGCTGGTGCTGGCCCTGGTGCTGGGCGACATGGCCGAATCGTCCTTCCGGCAGGCCATGCTGGTCTCGCAGGGCCACCTCTCCATCTTCTGGTCCAACCCGCTGGTCGGTTCCATCGTCACCCTCGCGCTGGTGATGCTGGTGTGGCCGCTGGTGTCGAAGGTGATGGCCCGCCTCAACGGGCACAAGGAAGCGGCGGCCGCGGAGTGAACGACGGCGGGGCGGGCAACCAAGGCCCATGAGTTCGGCTCATGGGCCTTGGTGAAGCCCGCGCGGCGCCTGAGCGTGGCCCTCTCGGCCTCGGTCAAGACCGAGGCCGATGGCACGACGGCTTCCGCCCGTTACCGTTTTGCCCTCATGACCTTGGGTCGTGCTGCAGCGCGCAACCGATTTCCGGCAAGATGGGATTGATACGGAGTTCTGAACACCGTATACAGTATTTCACGGATGGGGAACGCCTCGACAGAAGGCGGCCGCTTCCAGGGAGAGGAAGTCCAGGTCGTGCAGACGCCCGTGCATCAGACGCCCGCGCTCGATGTTGATCCTCCGAAGCTCAAGGTCGAGCCTCTGGAGGCCGCGTCCAGCCTGCGCATGCTGGCCTATGAGGCCCTGAAGCGCGCCATCACGCAGATGGACATCTACGGCTCGACCACCGAATTCCGTCTCGACGAGCGCCAGCTTTCCGAGACGCTGGGCGTATCGCGGACGCCGATCCGCGAGGCCATGACCGTTCTGGAGCAGGAGGGCTTCGTGCGCTCCGTTCCGCGCCGCGGCATCTTCGTGGTGCGCAAGACAAAGCGCGAGATCCTCGACCTCATCGTGGTCTGGGCGGCGCTGGAGGCGATGGCGGCGCGGCTGGCCGCGACCCACGCCTCGGACATCGAGATCGCGGGCCTGCGCCGGCTCTTCCAGGAGTTCCAGGCGCAGCCGGTCGCCGCTCACATGAACGAGTATTCGGAGGCGAACATCGCCTTCCATCAGGCCGTGATCCGCATGGGCGGGTGCCGGCTGATCGTGGACATGACGGAGAACCTGTTCCTGCACATGCGCGCCATCCGCGCAGTCTCGGTGCGGCAGGAGAACCGGTACGAAATCTCCATGCGGGAACACATGGCGATCATCGATGCGCTCGAGACCCGAGACCCAGATCTCGCCGAGCGCCTGGTGCGGGAACACACCATGGGCCTTGCGGCTCATGTGGAACGGCACGGCGTCTTCCCCGAATAGGCCGGTCACAGGCCCCGGAACGACGCCCTAGGAGATCCTCATGGCTACGGCGGAAAAGTCCAAGATCGAAGACAACGTGGTGCATATCGACCCGGCCGCCGAGGCCGAGCGTGATCTCACCGACGGCTTCCACCTCGTCATCGATGCCCTGAAGCTCAACGGCATCGAGACCATCTACGGCGTGCCCGGCATCCCGATCACCGATCTCGGCCGCATGTGCCAGGCCGAGGGCATCCGTGTCATTTCCTTCCGTCACGAGCAGAATGCCGGCAACGCGGCGGCGATTGCGGGCTTCCTCACCAAGAAGCCCGGCATCTGCCTCACCGTGTCGGCCCCCGGCTTCCTCAACGGCCTGACGGCGCTGGCGAACGCCACCACCAACTGCTTCCCGATGATCCTCATCTCGGGCTCCTCCGAGCGTGAGATCGTCGACCTGCAGCAGGGCGACTATGAGGAGATGGACCAGCTCGCCATCGCCAAGCCCCTCTGCAAGGCGGCCTTCCGCGTGCTGCACGCCGCCGACATCGGCATCGGCGTCGCCCGCGCCATCCGCGCGGCAGTGTCCGGCCGTCCCGGCGGCGTCTATCTCGACCTGCCGGCGAAGCTGTTCGGCCAGGTGATGGATGCCGAGGCCGGCGCCAAGTCCCTCGTCAAGGTGATCGATCCCGCCCCGGCGCAGATCCCGGCCCCGGCCGCGGTGGACCGCGCCATCGAGCTGCTCAAGGGCGCCGAGCGTCCCCTCGTCATCCTCGGCAAGGGCGCGGCCTACGCGCAGGCCGATGACGAGATCCGCGCCTTCATCGAGAAGAGCGGCATCCCCTTCCTTCCCATGTCCATGGCCAAGGGCCTGCTGCCGGACACCCATCCCCAGTCCGCCGGCGCGGCGCGCTCCACCGCGCTGAAGGATGCCGACGTGGTTCTGCTGGTGGGCGCCCGCCTCAACTGGCTGCTCTCCCACGGCAAGGGCAAGACCTGGGGCGATGCCCCGAAGAAGTTCATCCAGGTGGACATCGAGCCCAAGGAGATGGACTCCAACGTCGAGATCGCGGCCCCCCTCGTCGGCGACATCGGCTCGGTGATCGCGGCGCTCAACGCTCGCCTCGACGGCTCGTGGAAGACCCCCCCGGCACAGTGGACCGAGACCATCCGCACCAAGAAGGAAGCCAACATCGCCAAGATGGCGCCGAAGCTTCTGAAGAACTCGGTGCCCATGGACTTCCATTCGGCCCTCGGCGCGCTGAAGACCGTCATCAAGGAGCGCCCCGATGCGCTGCTGGTGAATGAGGGCGCCAACACCCTCGATCTCGCCCGCGGCATCATCGACATGTACGAGCCGCGCAAGCGCCTGGACGTGGGCACCTGGGGCGTGATGGGCATCGGCATGGGCTTCGCCATCGCGGCGGCGGTGGAGACCGGCAAGAAGGTTCTCGCGGTGGAAGGCGACAGCGCCTTCGGCTTCTCCGGCATGGAGGTGGAGACCATCTGCCGCTACAACCTGCCGGTCACCATCGTGATCTTCAACAACAACGGCATCTATCGCGGCACCGACACCGACCCCACCGGGCGTGATCCCGGCACCACGGTGTTCGTCCCCGGCTCGCGCTACGACAAGATGATGGAAGCCTTCGGCGGCGTGGGCGTGAACGTCACGTCTCCCGACGAGCTCTATCGCGCGGTCAGCGCCGCCATGGACAGCGGCAAGCCCACCCTCATCAATGCGGAAATCGACCCGGCCGCCGGCTCCGAGAGCGGCAACATCGGCTCGCTGAACCCGCAGAGCGTGGTCAAGAAGAAGAAGTGAGCGGCGCCCGAATTCTTCGGCGCCACTCATGATGCAAGGCTGGTCGGC
This sequence comes from Xanthobacter sp., assembly GCA_041915035.1. GTDB lineage: Bacteria > Pseudomonadota > Alphaproteobacteria > Rhizobiales > Xanthobacteraceae > Xanthobacter. The sequence continues at coordinate 2,149 of JAYSCE010000294.1, read as the reverse complement.
GGGGCCTCAGGTCCCGCCACCCAACCCGACGACACCAAAACAATAAAAGTAAAACCGGGAACGAAAACAGAGCGGAATTGTGAGGATACGATGGGCAAGGCACTAGAGGGGGTCCGCATCCTGGACTTCACCCACGTTCAGTCCGGACCGAGCTGCACCCAGCTGCTCGCCTGGTTCGGCGCGGACGTCATCAAGGTGGAGCGTCCCGGCGAGGGCGACGTGACGCGCGGCCAGCTCCGCGACGTGGACGGCGCCGACAGCCTCTATTTCACCATGCTCAATTCCAACAAAAGGTCGATCACCCTCGACACCAAGAACCCCGAGGGCAAGGCCGTCCTCGAGCAGCTGGTGCGCCAGTGCGACGTGCTGGTCGAGAATTTCGCGCCGGGCGCGCTCGACCGCATGGGCCTCACCTGGGAGCGCCTCTCCACCATCAATCCGCGCCTCATCCTCGCCTCCGTGAAGGGCTTCGGCCCCGGCCCGTTCGAGGATTGCAAGGTGTATGAGAACGTCGCCCAGTGCGCGGGCGGCGCCGCCTCCACCACCGGCTTTCGCGACAGCCTGCCCATGGTCAGCGCCGCGCAGATCGGCGACTCGGGCACCGGCCTCCACCTCGCCCTCGGCATCGTCACCGCGCTGTTCCAGCGCGAGCACACCGGCCGCGGCCAGCGCGTCATGTGCGCCATGCAGGACGCGGTGCTGAACCTCTGCCGGGTGAAGCTGCGCGACCAGCAGCGCCTCGCCAACGGCCCGCTCAAGGAATACAGCCAGTTCGGCGAGGGCATTCCGTTCGGCGACAGCGTGCCCCGCGCCGGCAACGATTCCGGCGGCGGCCAGCCCGGGCGCATCCTGCGCTGCAAGGGCTGGGAGCACGATCCCAACGCCTACATCTACTTCATCACCCAGGCCCCGGTCTGGGAGAAGATCTGCGACGTCATCCACGAGCCCGAGTGGAAGACCGACCCGAACTACGCGACGCCGGCCGCGCGCCTGCCGCACCTCAACGAGATCTTCACGCGCATCGAGGCGTGGACCATGGCCCACACCAAGTTCGAGGCCATGGAGATCCTCAACAAGTACGACATCCCCTGCGGTCCCATCCTCTCCATGAAGGAGATCGCCGAGGACCAGTCGCTCTATGCCACCGGCACGCTGGTGGAGGTGGAGCACCCGACGCGCGGCACCTACCTCACCGTCGGCAACCCCATCAAGCTCTCGGACAACCAGGTCGAGGTGGAGCGCTCGCCGCTCCTCGGGGAGCACACCGAGGAGGTGCTCGCCGGCGTGCTCGGCCTCGCCCCCGACCGCATCGACGCCCTGCGCGCCTCCGGCGCCATCGGCACCCCCCGTCGCATGGCGGCGGAATAGCAGCATACGCCTCGGGGCGGTGCGCCTTAAGGGGCCGCCCCATCGCCGGCGACGGCGGGAGGTGACAGGTTTGAAAGGATGACGTGATGACTACGGCCGTCGATCTTGCTCAGCTGATGGATGCCATGGCGGACGCCATCGTGGTCTGCGACAAGGCCGGCAACATCGCGCTCTGGAATCCGGCGGCCGAGCGCATGTTCGGCTTCACGCCCGACGAGGCGATGGGCCAGTCGCTCGACATCATCATCCCCGAGCGCCAGCGCCAGCGGCACTGGGACGGCTATCACGAGACCATGCGCACCGGCGTCACCCGCTACGGGACGACGCTGTTGCGCGTGCCGGCCATCCACAAGGACGGCCACGCCTTGTCCATCGCCTTCACCGTCGCGCTCCTCGCCTCCCCGGCGGGCGAGCCGACGCACATCGTCTCGGTCATCCGCGACGAGACGGCGCGATGGAAGGAGGAGCGCGACCTTCGCAAGCGCCTCGCGGACGCCGAGGCGCAGATGAAGGCGGCATCCCAAGCATAACGACCGGACAAACCGGCGGGTGAAGCCGGCGGCGGCCCCGTGCCGCGACGCCGGAAGGTTTCGGGACTTCGGAGGCCTCGCGCGCCGCCGTCCCTGTGTTCAAGGCCAGTTTTTGAAAAGGGAACGCAAATGACCAGCAAGCCGTTGGAAGGCATCAAGATCATCGACTTCACGCACGTTCAGGCCGGCCCCGCCTGCACGCAGCTCCTCGCCTGGTTCGGCGCGGACGTCATCAAGGTGGAGCGCCCCGG
>JAYSCE010000293.1:0-5802 GCA_041915035.1 Xanthobacter sp. | reverse complement strand
CTTGTTGAGTCCCTCCCAGAACAGGCTGTCGCCCCCGGCAGAGAGCGGCCAGCGCCGATAATCCGGCGGGCCGGTGACAGGATCGAGCCGGATCACCTCCGCGCCATATTGCTGGAGATAGAGCCCGCTGGACGGCCCCGCCACGAAGGAGGCAGCCTCCACCACCCTCAGGCCTTGGAGAATGTCGTACATGGCCGCCCGATCACCGCTGGATGAAGCTGCGGCCGATGATCTGGCGGTGGACCTGGTTGGTGCCCTCCCAGATCTGCGTGATCTTGGCGTCCCGCATCAGGCGCTCCACCCGGTAGTCCTGCGTATAGCCGTAGCCGCCGTACAGCTGCACCGCGTCGGTACTGATGCGCATGGCAAGGTCCGAGGCCCGCATTTTCAGCATGGAGGCCTCCTGTCCGAGGCCGCGCTCGCCGGACTCGATGCGGCGGGCCAGCTGCCACAGCCAGGATTCGCACATGGCAAGATCGGTGGCGAGATCGGCCAGCATGAACTGGATGCCCTGGAAGTCGATGATCCGCCGCTTGAACTGCTTGCGCGCGTTCACATAGGCCACCGCATCGTCGAACGCGGCGCGGGCGATGCCGAGGGCGTGGGCCGCCACGCTTGGGCGCGACTTGTTGAGGAAGTCGAACAGCATGTGAAGCCCGGTACCCGGCGCGCCCACGAGGTTGCTCCGCGGTACGCGGCAGTTGGTGAAGGACAGGGCCGCGGTGCTGGAGGCGCGCGTGCCCATCTTGTGCTCGGTGCGGATCACCTCGAACCCCGGCGTGCCCATCTCGACGATGACAAGCGAAATGGCATCCTTGCCGTCGCCGAGCGTGTGCCACTTGCCGAACAGCAGCAGCACGTCGCAGACGTCGCCATTGGTGATGAAGGTCTTCGCCCCGTCGATGACGATATGGTCCCCGTCCTCGACGAACTTCGTCTTCATGCCGGTGGCGTCCGATCCGGCGTCCGGCTCGGTGAGGCCGAGCGCGGCCAGCCCGCCTTCCGCGATCATCGGCAGGAAGCGCTGCTTCTGCTCCTCGCTGCCGAAGTCCACCAGCGGGCTCGCGGCATGGAAGTTCGTCGCCCAAATGATGCCGGTGGAGGCGCACGCCTTGGCGATCTCCCGGCAGCAGGCGAGATAGGCCGTGTAGGACAGGCCGCTGCCGCCGTATTCGATCGGGATGAACATGGAGTTCAGCCCGAGCTCGTTGATGGCCGCCACATTGTCCCAAGGAAACGCGGCGGAGACATCATGCCGGGCCGCGCGCGGCTTGAGGACATTCTCCGCCAGCCTGCGGACGCTTTCCAGAAGCAGCGCCTCGTCCTCGGCGAGCGCCACGGCGGCATCCAGTCGTTCCAGGACGGTCATGTCATTCCTCACAGGCTGATTCCGTGGCCGCCATCGACATAGATCGTCTCGCCGGTCAGGAACGGGATGTCTTCGGAGTAGAGCGCAGCGACGAGCCGCGCGATTTCATGGGGCTCGCCTGGCCGGCGGACGAACGAGCGGGCCGAGACCTGCGCGCGGCCCTCCTCGGACTCCAGAAAGTCTCGGTTGATGTCGGTCAGGATGTAGCCAGGGGCGATGTTGAGCACCGAGACGCCGCGGCGCCCCCATTCGGCGGCCATGCAGCGCGTCATCGCCGCCACCGCCGCCTTGGAAGCGCAGTAGGCAATGCTGCCGCGCACCCCCAGCCGGTCGAAGAACGAGCCAATGTTGACGATGATGCCCCGCTTATTTTCGGTCATGTGCGGCATCACATCCCGGCAGGCAGCGAACACGGCGGTAATGTTGACCTGCAGCACGGCCTCGAAATCAGCGGTGGACAGGCTCTCTGCCCGCCCCTCGCGGTGGATGCCGGCATTGTTGACGAGGCCTCCGATGCTGCCGGTCTCGCGGCGGATATGGGCGAAAGCCTCGCGCACGGCGTCCTCGTGCGCCACGTCGCAGGCGAGGCTCAGGATACGGGCGGCCACCTCCGCGCCGGCGCGGCGCCGCTGCGCGACAGGCCCGCGACCGTAACGCCGCGGCGCGCAAGCTCCAGTGCGATGGACGCACCGATCCCCCGGCTGGCGCCGGTGACTATGACCGTTCCCTGAAGCATGGTTGTTTCCTGCGTCTGGCCGTTCAGTGTCCGAACGTGGACGGATCGGGCTTGCGCCGCGCGTTGAATGAGGTGCCCAGTTCCTTGGCCTCCGCCGTCTGGTAGTAGAGCGGCAGCACGAGATCGTGGGTCACGCGGCTCAGCCCGACCACGCCCTGGTGGCGCGCGTTGAACGAGGCCTTGATGCCAGCGAGCGCGTAGGAGCCCCGCTCGGCCACCTCTCCAGCGAAGGCCATCACCTCGGCCCAGAACGTCTCGTCGGGCACGACGCGATTGCACAATCCAAGCTCAAGCGCCTCCTGCGCCGGGATCTTCGGATTGCAGAACCAGATTTCCTTGGCCTTCTTCTTGCCGACCAAGTCTTCCAGGTACCAAGTGCCGTAACCCGCATCGAACGAGCCCATCATCGGCCCCACCTGCCGGAACACGGCGCTGGCCTTGGCGATGGTCATGTCGCAGACCATCTGCAGCACGTTGCCGCCACCCACCGCGAAGCCGTTCACGGCGGCGATGACGGGCTTCTGCAGCCGGTCGATGGCCTCGTACATCTCCAGCGTCGGCACCACGCCGGGATAGAGGTTGGTCGGCTCCAGCTCCTCCTTGCGCCCGCCGATGCAGAAGAAGCGATCCCCCGCCCCGGTGAGCACCAGGACGCGGGTGCGCGTCTCGTTCCGCACCCGTTCGATGCAGTCGCGGATCTCGCGGCACATGGTGGGGGTGAACATGTTGCCGTCGTCGGGCCGGTTCAGCGTCAGGACGCCGATCGGGCCCTCCTCCCGGTAGAGGATGGTCGTGAAGAGGGGTTCACTCTGCATCAGATCAGGCCCTTTTCCTTGAGCTCGGCCACGCGCCGGGCCGAATAGCCGAGCAAGTCCGTGAGCACCGCGCCCGTGTGTTGCCCGAGATCGGGCGGGGGAATGTCGAAGCCGGCGGACTGGCCATCGAAGCGGATGCCAAGACCCACCTGGGGCACCGCCACGCCGTCTGCATCGATGGCGTAGAGGAGGCCGCGGCGCTGCAGCTCGGCGTCGGCCGCCACCTCGTCGAGGCGGTTGATGGGGCCGGCGGGCACGCCCTCGCGGGCGAACAAGGCGAGCCAGTGCTCCCGACCCTGCGTGGCGAGGACCCGCGCCACCTCGTCCACCACCCGCGCCCGGTGCGCGACCCGACCGGCATTGTCCTTGAGGGACGGGTCCTCCAAAAACCCGGCAAGCCCCGACGCCGCGCAGAAGCGGCGCCAGACATTGTCGTTGGCGAGACCGAGGGTGATCGGCTCGTCCGCCGTCGCGAACACCTGATAGACGGCGATGACACTGTCCTTCGCGCCACTGCGTCGGGGCAGGTCGCCGCTGCCCAGATAGGACATCAACCGCGGCGCCATGAAGCGCGTCATGGAATCGACCAGCGCAACATCAACTAAATGCCCGTTGCCGGTGCGCGCGCGGTCCATCAGCGCGGCGAGGCATGCCAGCGCGGCATCCTGCCCGCCCAAAAGATCGGCGGCGGGCGTGCCCACCTTCTGCGGGTCGCCGCCTGCCTCGCCGGTAAGGTCCATCACGCCGCTGTAGCCTTCGGCGATCAGGTCATAGCAAGGGGCGTTGGCCCGCGGGCCATCCTGGCCGAAGCCAGAGAGCGCGACGAACACGATGTCCGGCCGCACGGCCCGCATTGCCTCGTAGCTCACGCCCAGCTTTTCCTGCACCTTCGGCAGCTGGTTGGTGATGACCACGTCGCACTGCCGGGCAAGGTCGAGCAGCACTTCGCGGCCTTCCGCCCGGGCATAGTCCAGCGTCACCGAGCGCTTGTTGCGATTGACCGCGCTGAACCAGAGCGCCTTGCCGGCCAGCTCTGGCGGGCGCCAGTGGCGGGAATCGTCTCCCACGCCCGGCCGCTCGATCTTGATGACCTCCGCCCCGAGATCGGCCAGCAGGGCCGTCGCATAGGGGCCTGCGAGCGAAGTCGTAAGATCGAGCACGCGCACCGGGCTGAGCAGGGACAGACGCCCTCCGGGCGCGCGCAGGGGCAGCTTCGCGCAGGGCAGAGGGGCGCTGGACGCGGGCCGGGAATGGCTTGCGGTCTGCTTCATCGCAGGCCTCCCATCATCGGCGTGAGGCCTCGGCAGAGATGGGCGAGGCGCGGCCCCACATCCTTCTCCAGCGCCTCCACGGTAATCTGGAATGAGGGCGCCACGCAGTTCATGGCCAGCACCGTGTTGCCATCGGGAGAGACGATGGGGGCGGCCACCGCCCGGGTGTCGCACTGCCATTCTCCATCCACGAGGCAGAAGCCCCGCTCCCGGATCTGCTCGATGGAGCTTTCGATCCGCTCCTTCAGCTGCGGCCAGCGCTCCTGGTGCCGGCGCTCGAAGTGTCCAAAGAAATAAGATCGCTCCTCCTGCGAAATTCCGGCCAGGAAGGCGCGTCCAATCGCGCCGTTTTCCATGTCCACACGGGTGCCCACGTCGTGCCGCATGGTCCTGAGCGTGGACCCGTTGGCCATGGCGACATAGATCATCGAAAGCCGGTCCCGGCTCGCGAGCCCGACGGTCGCCCCGGCATGCTCGGCCAAGTTCTGCATGTGGTCGCGGGCCAGCTGGCGCACGCGCATGTTGGAGAGCACGCAGTAGCCGAGCGCCAGGATCGACGGGCTCGGCTCATACTTGCCGAGGGAGTCCACATGGTTCAGATAGCCGAGGCGCATGAGGGTATGCGTCAGGCGCGAGACCGTCGCCTTGGGCAGCCCCGTCGCCGCCGACAGCTCGTTGTTGCCGAGCGGCCCCTCGCCGGGGCGGAAGGCGCGCAGGATCTCGAACGCCCGGCCGATGGCCGCCACGAACTTGCGATCCTGCGCGGCGGATTCCGCGCTGTCGTCATGGCCGTCGCGCAGCTTCTGCGCGGTGTCGTCTGGAGGGAGCATGCCGGCCTCCTCTCAGCGCGCTGCCGGCCCGGCGGACGCGCGAATGCGGCCCTCCAGGATCTCGTCGCGCAGGACGTGGCGCTGCACCTTCCCGCTTGGTGTCATTGGGAACGCGTCCACCACCGAGAGGAACTCGGGCAGCTTGTACTTGGCGACGCCGCGGGCGCAGAGGAACGCGACTAGATCATCGAGCGCCACGTTCGCGCCGGGGCGGGTCTTCACGCAGGCACAGGCCCGTTCACCGAGGCGATGATCGGGTAGGGGGACCAGCACCACCTGCTCTACCGCCGGGTGCTCGATGAGAAGATCCTCGATCTCCCGCGCCGAGATCTTCAGGCCGCCGCGGTTCACGATGTCCTTCTTGCGACCGACGAGGCGGATGTAGCCGTCGGCATCCATCCGGGCGAGGTCGTTGGTGAAAAGCCACCCGTCCGAGCGGAACGTCTCGGCGGTGCGCTGTGGGTCGTTGAAGTAGCCGGCCGCCACGTGGGGACCGCGCGTCGCCAGCTCCCCCACCTCTCCCTGCGGCAGGATGGTCTTGCGCTCGCTGTCGAAGATCGCCAGTTCGGCGCCGGGCATGGCGTGCCCATCGGTCTCCCAGAGCTTCTCGTCGCTCTCCTGCGGCCCCGAGGCGCTGCCGACGAAGCACTCCGTCATGCCCCACATGCCGATGAGCGTGCAGCCGATCTCCCGGCGAGCCTGCTCGCCCAACTGGCGCGGAATGGGCGCCCCGGCACAGCCGAACACCCGCAGGCTCGACGTATCCCGCCTGGCGAGGGAC
>JAYSCE010000292.1:0-5810 GCA_041915035.1 Xanthobacter sp. | reverse complement strand
AACCGGGTCGAAGAGTTCGACTATGAGTCCGCATCCCGCAAGCAGTTGCGGGGCAACATCTATCTCGCCAAGGTGACGCGCGTTGAGCCGTCTCTCCAGGCGGCCTTCATCGAGTACGGCGGCAACCGCCACGGCTTCCTCGCCTTCAGCGAGATCCACCCCGATTATTACCAGATCCCGGTCGCCGACCGTCTGGCCCTGATCGAGGAAGAGGAGCGCGCCGCGCGCCTCGCCGAGGACGAGGCCGACCTCAAGGATCGCCGCCGCGAGCGCAGCCGCGCCAAGCGGTCCCAGCCGGACCAGAGCATCAGCGCCGCCGCTGAGCCGGTGGAAGCCGTTTCGCCCGACTTCGGCGACGCGGACCTGAGCAACACGGACTCGAGCAATGCGCCCGCCGCCGATGGCGTCGAGGCCGCCGCGGGCTCCACGCCGGAATTCGTCGCCGAAGCCGCATCCGAAGGTTCGCCCACCCCGGCCGACCATCACGCCGAGCCCATGCACGCCGAGCCCATGAGCGCGCTGGTCGCGCCCGCAGAGGCGGCGGAAGCCGCTGCCTCCGTGGTCGAGGCCGCCATCGATGCGCCCCTCGGCACTCCCCTGCCCGCCCCCCAGGAGCAGGCAGCGGACGACGAGGAGGCCCTGCGCCGCCACGAGGCGGCCGAGGGCGAGAGCGATCCCGCGCCGATCCTCGAAGGTGGCGCCGTCGTGCACGACGACGAGCCCACTTCCGCCGCTGGCAATGACGAGGCACCCGCCGCCGACGAAGCGGGCGAAGAGGACGACGCCGAAGAGCAGGGCGAGGACGAGCACGACGAGGAGGACGCTGAGGAAACCTCCGAGGACAAGGCTCCCGAGGAAGAGTCCGCGCGCGAGACGCGCTACGAGGACGGGCACCGCTCGCGCCGCCATCGCGGACGCCGGAACGACCGCAAGCGCGACAAGGACGAGGACGACGACGAGGACGACAGCGATGTCGACCAGATCGACGAGGAAGAAGAAATCGAGCATCTCGGCGCCGATGACGACGCCCTCGAGGAGGTGCCCGAGCGCGCCCCGCAGCGCCGGGCCCGCAGTTACAAGATTCAGGAAGTCATCCGCCGCCGTCAGGTGATGCTGGTGCAGGTGGTCAAGGAAGAGCGCGGCAACAAGGGCGCCGCCCTCACCACCTACCTCTCCCTCGCCGGCCGCTATTCCGTTCTGATGCCGAACACCGCCCGTGGCGGCGGCATTTCCCGCAAGATCACCAACGCCGTCGACCGCAAGCGTCTCAAGGAAGTGGTGCAGGATCTGGAGGTGCCGGAAGGGATGGGCATCATCCTGCGCACGGCCGGCGCCAACCGCACCAAGACCGAGATCAAGCGCGACTTCGAATATCTCCTGCGGCTGTGGGAGACGGTGCGGGAGATGACGCTGTCGTCCACCGCGCCGAGCCTCGTCTACGAGGAAGGCTCGCTCATCAAGCGCGCCATCCGCGACCTCTACAACAAGGACATCGACGACATCCACGTCGCCGGCGAGGAGGGTTTCCGCGAGGCCCGCGACTTCATGCGGATGCTCATGCCGAGCCACGCGAAGTCGGTCCTGCCCTATCGCGAGCCGCAGCCCATCTTCGCCCGCTACGGCGTGGAGCAGCAGCTCGATGCCATGTTCTCCCCCGTGGTGCAGCTCAAGAGCGGCGGCTACGTGGTCATCAACCCCACCGAGGCGCTCGTCTCCATCGACGTGAACTCCGGCCGGGCGACCCGCGAGCACCATATCGAGGACACCGCCCTCAAGACGAACCTTGAAGCTTCCGAGGAAATCGCCCGCCAGTTGCGCCTGCGCGACCTTGCCGGCCTCATCGTGATCGATTTCATCGACATGGAGGAGAAGCGCAACAACCGGGCGGTGGAGCGCAAGCTCAAGGATTGCCTCAAGAACGACCGCGCCCGCATCCAGATCGGCCGCATCTCGCATTTCGGCCTGCTCGAGATGTCGCGCCAGCGCATCCGCGCCAGCGTGCTGGAAAGCTCCATCGAGGTGTGCCCGCATTGCGGCGGCACCGGGCATGTGCGCTCGGCCGCCTCCGTCTCGCTCCAGCTGCTGCGCGCGCTGGAGGAGCAACTGCTCCGCTCGCAGACGCACAATCTCATCGCCCGCACCCGCACCGAAGTGGCGCTCTACGTTCTGAACCAGAAGCGCGCCCACCTGCGCGAACTGGAGGAGCGCTTCAGCGTCACCCTCGCCATCGCTGCGGACGAGACCGTCACCGGCCACCAGCCCTTCATCATCGAGAAGGGCGATATCGCCGCCCCCGCACCGGCCGCGCCGCGGCCGAGCACGGTGGTGCAGCCCGACTCCATCCTGCCCGACGAGGATTTCGTCGAGGAGGATGAGGAGGAGATCGTCGAGGAAGCCGAGACCGAGGCCGACGCAGAGGCTGCCGAGGGCAATGGCGAGCGCTCCGACGACGCCGGCCGCAAGCGCCGCCGCCGTCGCCGCCGGCGGCGGGGTGAGCGCGAGGAGGGCCGCGAGGGCGCCGAGGGCAGCGATGGCGAGGAGGAGGATGACACCTCCGCCGACGCCGCAGAAGCTCAGGAGGGCGCGCGCGACGAAAGCGCCCGCGAGGATGACGAGCGCGACGACGAGGAGCGCGGCGAGGACGAGCGCGCCGATGGCGAGCGGTCCGATGACGAGAACGGCGATCGCCGCCGTCGCCGCCGCGGCCGCCGCGGTGGTCGCCGCAACCGCCGCGAGCGTGACGACGAGGCTCCGCTGAGCGCTGATGGCGAGAGCGACGGCAACGAGGACACCGACGAGGAGCAGCCCTCGGCCGCGGACTCTGAGGAGACCGCCGCCCCCGTCGCAGCGTCGTTCGTTGTGGAAGAGCCGGCCGAGACCAAAGCCGAGCCGGCCTCCGAATCCGCGCCCGCCCCGGTCCCGGCCCCCGAGCCCGTCGCCGAAGCCGAGACCCCGGAGGCTGCGCGCCGCCGGCGTCGCTCAACCGTTCGCGAGAAGGCACCGGTCATCCTGTCCGATGGCGGCACAGTTGCTCCGGCCGCCCCCGCGGCAACGGAAGCACCGGCCGAACCGGTGGCCGAGCCGGCCCCGGCTGCTGCGGCGCCCGAAGCCACTGCGCCCGAAGCTCCCGCGCAGCTTGCGCCGGCGCCCGAGGTCCCGGCCGCCCCAGCCGAGCCGAGTGCGCCTCCCGCCAAGCCCCGCTCGGGCTGGTGGCAGCGCAAGCTGTTCGGCGAATGACGCCATCCGGCATTCCACTGTCTTGAATCCGAAAGGGCCTCCCCCCGGGAGGCCCTTTTCATGTCTGGGTCCCGGCTCAGGTCAGGCGCTGCGGACGAAACCATCCCGTTCGTCGCGAAGAGGCCACGTTTCGCCCCCATAGCGATGCCCGTGCGAGTCCCTGACGGTGCGCAGGGGGAAGGCCCTCTCCGGGTCCTTCACTTTGGCGCGGCGTCAAGACAGGCGCGGGACAGCGGGCACGGAAGGCTGTGGCGGTTGCCTTGGGGCGTCGGTTTGCCCAATGTAGCCGCTTCGCATTGGCGCCAAGTCGGGTTATGGCGGGTCGCACGCCGCAAGGTCGCGCTCTGGCAGATTTCGTCCGGGCAGGCTTGCGCAGGTGGGTCCCGAAACGGTGCGGTCCGGCGAAGGCCGCGACGGTCAAGGGCAGCCGTGGCGTGGGCTGAGGCAGTCGAGCGCTCTGCTTTGGGCGTCCCTCGGGTTGCGGCGGGAGGAAGCTGCGAGATGCGGGTGATTTTGAGGTTTCTGGGTTTCCTGTTCGCGCTCGCGACGCTGGTGCTGCTGGCGGGTGCGGCTGGCGCGACCTATCTGGTCTGGAAATATTCCCAGGACCTGCCCGACTACTCCCAGTTGCAGAATTACGAGCCGCCGGTGATGACCCGCGTCCATGCGGCGGACGGTGCGCTGGTGGCAGAGTATGCCAAGCAGCGGCGCCTCTACATCCCCATTCAGTCCGTGCCGCGGCTCGTCATCGAGGCGTTCCTTTCGGCCGAGGACAAGAATTTCTACGAGCACGGCGGCATCGACCCCACCGGCATCTTCCGCGCCGCACTCAACCTCGCGCAGAACTACGGCAAGAACGTTCGCGCCCAGGGCGCCTCGACCATCACCCAGCAGGTGGCGAAGAACTTCCTGCTCACCAACGAGCGCAGCCTTGACCGCAAGATCAAGGAAGCCCTGCTCGCCCTGCGCATCGAGCGCGCCTATTCCAAGGACCGCATCCTCGAACTGTATCTCAACGAGATCTATCTCGGCATGGGCGCCTACGGCATTGCCGCGGCGGCGCTGGTCTATTTCGACAAGTCCGTGGACGAACTGAACGTGCAGGAGGTGGCCTATCTCGCCGCCCTGCCGAAGGCGCCCTCCAACTACAACCCCTTCCGCGAGCGCAACCGCGCCACCGACCGCCGCAACTGGGTGATCGACCGCATGGTGGAGAACGGCTTCGTCTCCCCGCAAGAGGGCGAGGCGGCCAAGAAGTCCCCTCTGGACGTCACCCCCCGCGCCTCGGGCGCACAAATCTTCGCCGCAGAATATTACGCGGAGGAGGTGCGCCGGCAGATCTACGAGCGCTACGGCGAGCGCAAGCTTTACGAGGGCGGCCTCTCGGTGCGCACGCCGCTCGACCCCAAGCTGCAGGTGCTGGCAAAGAAGACCCTCACAGACGGCATGGTGCGCTACGACGAGGAGCGCGGCTGGCGCAAGCCTGTCACCCACATCGAGCTCGTGCCCGGCGACGACTGGGGCGTGAAGTTGGGCGAAGTCCGGGAATGGACAGACATTCCCTGGCGTCTCGCCATCGTGCTCGACGTGAGCAAGGACAATGCCCGCATCGGTCTCCAGCCGTCGCGCACCAAGTCCGGCCAAAGGTCCATCGAGCGCGAGATCGGCCTGATCCCGGCCGAGGGCGCCAAGTGGACGCGTAAGGCCATCAACCAGGTGCTGAAGCCCGGCGACGTGGTCTATGTTGAGCCGCTCGGCAGTTCCGGAGGCCAGTGGCGCCTGCGCCAGCCGCCCGGCGTCGAAGGCGCCATGGTGGTCATGGAGCCCACCACCGGCCGCGTGCTCGCCCTTTCCGGCGGCTTCTCCTACGATGAGAGCCAGTTTAACCGCGCCACGCAGGCCATGCGGCAGCCGGGCTCCTCGTTCAAGCCCATCGTCTACTCGGCCGCCCTGGACAACGGCTACACGCCGTCGACCATCGTCATCGACGCGCCGTTCGAGCTGGAGCAGCAGGGTCAGGATACCTGGCGGCCGGAGAACTACTCCAAGAAGTATTACGGCCCGCAGACGCTGCGCTTCGGCCTTGAGCAGTCGCGTAACGTGATGACCGTGCGCCTCGCTAACGACGTGGGCATGCCCATCATCGCCGAATATGCCAAGCGCTTCGGCATCTATGACGACATGCCGCCTTACCTCGCCATGGCGCTCGGCTCCGGCGAGACCACGCTGATGCGCATGACTGGCGCCTACGCCATGATCGCCAATGGCGGTCGCAAGGTGACGCCCTCGCTCATTGACCGCATCCAGGACCGGTACGGCCACACGATCTATCGCCACGATGAGCGCGAGTGCCGCGGCTGCGAGGCGACCAAGTGGGAAAACCAGCCGGAGCCGTCGCTGATCGACCGGCGCCCGGTGGTGCTCGATCCCATGACCGCTTACCAGATCACCTCCATGATGGAGGGCGTCGTGCAGCGCGGTACGGGCACTGCGCTCAAGGAGTTGGGCAAGCCCATCGCGGGCAAGACCGGCACCACGAACGACGAGAAGGACGCCTGGTTCATCGGCTTCAC
>JAYSCE010000291.1:0-5811 GCA_041915035.1 Xanthobacter sp. | reverse complement strand
TATTGACGATCACCGTGCCGTTGGCGAGCGGCCCATTGATGCGGAAGGCATCATACTTGGACGTGACCTTGCCGGTGGAGGTGTTGGTCAGCGTGAAGGTGCCGGTGAAGGCACCCGTGGTGTCGATGGTCCGGCCGGTCGAGGTGACGGTGCCGGAATTGGTGATGACCACGCCGGGCGTCGTCGTGGCATTGCCGTTCCACACGATGGAGGCGGACGAGCCCGTGCTCAGGGTCGCGCCGGCGTCGATGGTGCCCGTGTCGCTGCCGGAGACGGTCTGCTGCCCTGAGGCCGGCGGCACCGTGAAGGATCCCGCAACGGCGGGCAGCGCCGCGCCCGAGCAGACGAGCGCCAGGACGATTCGGCTTGCGGACGAATGAAGCAGCGGCAGACGGAGCATCATGGAAGGGCAATTCCGGGCGGGAGAAATGGGAAGCTCGGCCCTGCCTATGGGTGCGATGCTACAGTTCCATGACACAACGCACCTCACGGCACCCACCCGGGATCGTCGCGTCACCTCGGTTCAGGACTGTGGCCGGCAGGTAACAGTGAACCACGCCCAAGCCCAAGCACGGCGCGCTGCCGGAGGGGGAATTGCTGCTCTCCCTCAGGCCCAGCGCCGGGCGCTCTCGCGGTCGATCCGCCCATCGTGCAGGGCACTGGCCACCAGCGCACCGGCGATCCCCGCCCGGGCGAGAGCCTCCAGGTCCGCCGGCCCGCGTACGCCGCCGGCGGCATAGAGCGCGGGCGAAGCCCCATGCGCCTGCGCTCGCCGCGCAGTACGCTCCAGCGCCGCCATGTCCGGCCCTTCGCCGCTGCCGACACGGGCGAGGGTCATGACGATCACGCGCGCGGGCCACAGGCGCGCGTCGCGGTGCGCGCGCTCCGGGCCGCGCGGCCCTGCGGCATCGTGGTCGAGGGAGAGAATCACGCCCTCCAGGGCGAGCGCGGCCTCCACGTCAGCCTCGCCGAGGCTCTCGGTGCCGACGATGGGAGTGCCCGGCCCGGCTTTGGCGCGTGCGGCGATGCGCGCCGGATCACCCTCGCCGGCATCCACCCAAAACGCGATGTCCGGGAAGCTGCGGCTGAGGTCGCGCAGTGCCGCGTCATTGCCGCCGACGCCAGTTATGGCATCGATATCAGCCACATAGAGGGTGCGGAACGGAGCGACCGCGAGCAGCCCCGAAACCACATCGCAGGGCATCGCGCTCGGCGAGAGCGGCGTTTCGATGGGACGATAGGCCTCGCGCTCGCCCCTGTGGGCACGCACGACCACCCCTCCCTTCAGGTCAACGACGGGGATAAGCTGCATGTCGAGGTCCGGCTGAGCTTGTGCGAGAGGAGCCCCATGCGCGTCTTCATCTGCGAGTACGTGACATCCGGCGGCATGCGCGACAAGCCCCTGCCGGAGGCGGCCCTTGCGGAGGGGCGCCTGATCCGCGACGCCATCGTGACCGATCTCCAGGAACTCGTCGGCGTCAATGTGGTGCTGGCCTACGACGATCGCCTGTCGCCGCCCAACGAGGAGGCTGTTCCGGTGCGGAAGGGGCAAGACCCCTGGATCATCTGGTCCAGCCTCGCCCAGGACGCCGACGTGGTGTGGCCCATTGCCCCGGAAGCGGGCGGCCTGCTGGCGCGCCTCGCCCGGCTGATGCGCGAGGGCGGCGCCCGCACCCTCGCCAGTTCCAGCGAGGCCATCGTGCTCGCCTCGAACCGGCTGGCGCTGGCCCGCCGGCTTGCTGAGCACAACATTCCCCACGTGCCCACCTTCCCCATCGATGCCCTGCCCGCCGGCCTCGACGGCGATCTGGTGACGCGACCGGAAGACGGCACGGGCTGGTCCGCCGCCCGCGCCTGGCCGAACAAGGCCGCCCTGCCCCGCTCCGGCGGCCTGGTGGTGCAGCCCTTCCTGAACGGCACCCTCGCCAGCCTCAGCGTGCTGGTGCGCCCGGACGGGGTGACGCTGCTCGCGGCGAACCGCCTCAGCATCAGCCACCTCGTGGGCGTGTTCGCCTTCGAGGGCGTGCAGGTGGGTGCCATCGCCGATGAGGACGGCCGCCTGGCCGAGACGGCGCGGCGGGTGTCGGAGGCGATTCCCGGCCTCTCCGGCATCGTCTGCATCGACGTGATCCTGACACCGCAAGGCCCGATCGTGGCCGAGGTGAACCCGCGCGTCACCGCGTCCTACGCCGGCCTCCACGCCGCGCTTGGCGTCAATCCCCTCGCCTTCGTCCCCGAATTGATCCGCGAGGGCGTGCCGCCCTCGATGCCGCGACTGCCGCGTCCGACCCCGATCGAGGTGAAGATCCGTTGAAAGCCGCCGGCGAAACCAATAGGAAGGCAACGAGTTTGAGGCTGGAGGCGCGCCTGTGGCGGCGCCTCCGCGCGAGGATGAGATGACCTCCGACGATCCCACCGCCTTGGCGGACACGCAGGCCGACACCAGCGCCGCGCCCCGCACCCGCCCTCACAACACCGACCGCCTGTTCCTGCGGGCCCTGCCCTTCTATGCGCGTCACGGCGTGTTCGATGCGGAGCGGGAGCTGGGACAGCGCTTCATCATCGACGTGGACTGCTGGCTCGACACCCGCCCCGCCGCCTGGGCGGACGACGCGGCCCTCACGGTGTCCTACCAGGGCATCTACGAGCAGGTCGCTGCTGTGGTGGCGGACGATCCCGTCCATCTCATCGAGACGCTGGCGGAGCGCATCTCCACCCGCCTGCTGGACCATTTCGACATGGTCGAGCAGGTGCGCGTGGTGGTCCACAAGCCCGGCGCGCCTGTCACCGGGGTGTTTGGTGACGTCGGTATAGACATCGTCCGCACCCGCTGAGGCGGATGCGAGACATGGGTATAGAGATCGTCCGCACCCGCTGAGGCGGATACGGAGCCAGACCCGATCGGACTGCCGTCGGCTCAGCCGACGGATCGAAGGAGAGCACAAGGTGAGCGTTGCGGTGAGCCTCAAGACCTATCTCGCGGACTGGGCAAGGAGCGATGCGTCGCGGCAGGCTGTGGCCGCCACCGTAAGCGCCATCGCCGAAGCCGGGCTCGGCATCGCCGACCTCGTGGCGCGCGGGCCGCTGGAAGAGGGACTCGCCAACATTCGCGGCGTCGATCCCAACGCCGGCGGCGACGCCCAGAAGGAACTGGACGTGGTGGCCGAGGAGCTGATCCGCGAGAAGCTCCTGCCCACCCCCACCGCCTTCCTCGCTTCCGAGGAAAGCGAGGAACTGATCCCGCTCAATCCCGAAGGCCGCCTCGTGGTGGCGGTGGACCCGCTGGACGGCTCGTCCAACATCGACACCAACGTGTCCGTGGGCACCATCTATTCCATCATGCCCTATGACGCTTCGGCGGTCGCCAAGCCGGAAGACGCGGTGATGCGGCCGGGCTCGGCGCAGGTCGCGGCGGGCTTCCTCGCCTATGGTCCGGCGACCATCCTCGTCGCCACCTTCGGCGCGGGCACGCAGGTGTTCGTCCACGACCGCCGGACGGGCGAGTTCCTGCTGGCGCGCACCGACGTGGAGATCCCGGCCGAGACCAAGGAATACGGCATCAACCAGTCCAACGTCCGGCACTGGGATGCGCCCATGCAGCGCTATCTCGCCGATTGCCTCGCCGGCAAGGAAGGCCCGCGCGGCAAGGACTTCAACATGCGCTGGGTCGGCTCCATGGTGGCCGACGCCTTCCGCATCTTCACCCGCGGCGGCGTCTACGTTTACCCGCGCGACAAGCGCAAGGGCTACGACAACGGTCGCCTGCGCCTGATCTACGAGGCCTTCCCGCTTGCCTTCCTGGTGGAGCAGGCCAAGGGCGGCGCCACCGACGGCACGACCCGCATCCTCGACATCCAGCCCCACCATATCCACCAGCGCATCCCGCTGGTGTTCGGCTCCAAGGCCGAGGTGGACACCATCGCCTCCTATTACTGAGCCCTCGTCTCGCCCGCCGACGGCGTGCGGGACAGCTTGACCTCTCCCGGAAAAAAACGTTCGATCGTTTCCTTCAGGCGCAGCCGCCGGCAGAGCGGCGCCGAGGGAGGTGACGATGCTCGTTCCGGCCGATGACTATGCGGGGCTCGTGCGCGCCTTTTCCTGGAAGGTGCCGCCCCGCTTCAACATGGGCGTTGCCTGCGCTGACGCCCATGCGGACGGCTCGGGCAAGCCGGCGCTGATCTTCGTGGAGGAGACGGGCGCCGTCCGCTCCTACAGCTTCGACGAGCTGAAAGCCCTCACCAACCGCTTCGCCAACGTGCTGGTCGCCAAGGGCCTCCAGCGCGGCGACCGGGTGGCGGTGTTCCTGCCGCAGGCGCCGGAGACGGCCATCGCCCATATCGCCGCCTTCAAGGCGGGGATGATCTCGGTGCCGCTGTTCACCCTGTTCGGCGACGAGGCGCTGGAATTCCGCCTCGCCGCCTCGGGCGCCAAGGTGCTGGTGACGGACCTTTCCGGCCTCGCCAAGCTCATGCGGGTGAAGGACCATCTGCCCGACCTCGCCCACGTCTTCGTCATCGGTCCGGACGCGGGCGGCGCCATCTCCTTCGACGCAGCGCTGGCGCAGGGCTCGGACCGCTTCACGCCGGTGGATACGGGGCCGGACGATCCCGGCATCATCATCTTCACATCCGGCACCACCGGAAACCCGAAGGGCGCGCTGCACGGCCACCGGGTGCTGCTGGGGCACCTGCCCTGCATCGAGTTCGTCCACCAATACATGCCGCAGCCCGGCGACCTGCACTGGACCCCGGCCGACTGGGCCTGGATCGGCGGGCTGTTCGACGTGCTCTTCCCCTCGCTCTATTTCGGCGTGCCGGTGCTGGCCCACCGGGCGAAGAAGTTCGATCCCGACGCCGCCATGGCGCTCATGGCAGACCACCATGTGCGCAACGTCTTCCTGCCGCCCACCGCGCTGAAGCTGCTGCGGCAGGCGGACGTGCGGCATGACGGCCTGAAACTGCGTTCCCTCCTCACCGGCGGCGAAACGCTGGGGGCGGAGTTGGGCGCCTTCGTGCAGGAGCGGCTTGGGGTTGAGGCGCGGGAAATCTACGGCCAAACCGAGTGCAATCTTGTGGTCGGCTCCAATTCAAGCTTCTTCCCCATCCGTCCCGGCTCCATGGGCAAGGCCATCCCCGGCCATGACGTGCGCATCGTGGACGACGTGGGTGTCGAGCTTCCCCGCGACACCGAAGGCCACATCGCCATCCGCCGCGGCGATCCGGTGATGATGCTGGAATACTGGAAGAATCCCGAGGCCACCGCGCACAAATATGCGGGCGACTTCCTCCTCACCGGCGACATGGGCCGGCAGGATGAGGAGGGGTATCTCTGGTATGTCGGGCGCGCCGACGATGTCATCACCTCAGCCGGCTACCGCATCGGCCCTGGCGAGATAGAGGACTGCATCCTCAAGCACCCGGCGGTGGCGCTGGTGGCGGTGGTGGGCGTGCCCGATCCCCTGCGCACCGAGGCGGTGAAGGCGTGGATCGTGCCGAAGCCGGGCGTCGCCCCCTCCGAGGCGCTGGCGAAGGACATCCAGGATTTCGTGAAAACTCGGCTTTCGGCCCACGAATATCCCCGCCATGTCGCCTTCACCGACACCCTCCCCATGACCGCCACCGGCAAAATCCTGCGCCGCGAACTGCGCAGCCGGGGGTAGGCGGATCGCTGTCTCCCATGGTGCTGGACCGACTGCGGCGGATCGTACCTCAAAGCCGTAAGCAGGCTGTAAGCTTGGCTTCCTAGTGTCATTGCCCTAGGAGGGGAGGCTTGCGGTGCGTGCCCCCATCGCTTACGGGAGGGGCTGCCTGA
>JAYSCE010000290.1:0-5814 GCA_041915035.1 Xanthobacter sp. | reverse complement strand
GCCAAGGTGACGTTCCGCAGGGTGGTCGATTCCACCGACACTCCGTCCGCGAAGGGCTCCCGCCGCATGTCCGGCCCCCTCTGCCTCCCGCTCGGCAACGCCGCGGCCTCCCAACCGGAGCCGGCGGAAGCGGGGGAGGGATTCGCTGGGCCCGCCATCCTCTCATCCAAGATCCTGATCCTGCTCGCGATCTGCGCGGCTGGCGGCCTTGCGCTGGCGGGCGGTCTTGCGGCCGGCCTTGCCGGCGCGTTCCTGGGCGCTGCTGCCGCGGTCCTTGCCTTCGTGGTCGTGGCCCGTCACGTCCGGCGCCTCCATGGGGCGCGTGAGGCCGCCGAGGCGAGGGCTCTGGCGGCCGAGGCGGAGAGCCGGCGCGCGACCGCGGAAAGCCTTGCAAAATCGCGTTTTCTCGCCGAGATGAGTCATGAGCTGCGCACCCCGCTCAACACGGTGATGGGCTTCTCCGAGATGATGGCCGAGGAGGTGCTGGGTCCGCACCGGGTGCCGGCCTATGCCGGCTATGCCCGCGATATCCACGGTGCCGGCCGGCACCTTTTGGCGCTCGCCGACGATCTCCTCGACCTCGCCCGCATCGAGAGCGGCCATCGCACGCTGGTGGAGACGCCCGTGCGGCTCGATGCGCTGGCGGAAGACTGCCTCGCCATGATGCGGCCGCTGGCGGCGGAGCGGCGCCTGCGCCTTTCCCTGGAGCGGCTTGGCACGCCGCGGCTGTGGGGCGACGAGCGGGCCATCCGGCAGATCGCCCTCAACCTATTGGCAAACGCCGTGAAATTCACGCCCGTCGAAGGCCAGGTGCGGCTCGTCGCGGCGGTGGACGCGACGGGCGGGGCCGTCCTCATCGTCGAGGACAGTGGCCCCGGTATCGCCGATGGCGAGCTGCCGCTGGGCGTCGCCCATGCCCGCGAGAGCCGGCTTGATCTGGCCGTGGGGCCGGCCTCGGCCTCGCCATCGCGCGGGGGCTCGCAGCGCTCCATGGCGGGGAGCTGGAGCTGGCACGTCGCGCCGGAGGCGGAACGCGGGCGCGCGTGACTTTCCCGCCCGTCCGGACCCTGCCCGGCGCCTGATCGGGGTCAGCCCTCGGAGACGCCGGCCTCCGCGAAGGTGGCCATGCCGCGATGGCAGGCCACGGCCGCCTTCACCACGCCGATGGAGAGCGCGGCGCCCGAGCCTTCGCCCAGCCGCATCCCGAGATCGAGCAGCGGCACGAGGCCCAGCCGGTCCAGCAACGCGCGGTGGGCCTTCTCCGCCGAGACATGGCCGGCGAGGCAGTGGTCGAGGGCGCTCGGGTTCATGGCGTGGAGCACGGCGGCGGCGGCCGTCACCACGAAGCCGTCCAGCACCACCGGCACCTTCTCGTGCCGCGCGGCGATGATGGCGCCGGCGATGGCGGCGATCTCCCGCCCGCCGAGGCGGCGCAGCGCTTCCAGCGGATCTGAGAGATGGTCCCTGTGGAAGGCGACCGCATCGCGCACGGCGGCGACCTTGCGCTCCAGCACCTGGCCGGTGGAGCCGGTGCCCGCCCCCACCCAGTCCTCAGCGGTGCCGCCATAGAGGCCGTGGCAGATTGCGGCGGCGACCGTGGTGTTGCCGATGCCCATCTCGCCGAGGCAGAGCAGGTCCGAGCCGCCGGCGATGGCCTCCATCCCGAAGGCCATGGTGGCGGCGCAGGCCTTCTCGTCGAGGGCGGCGTTCGTCGTGATGTCGGGTGTGGGATAGTCGAGGGCGAGGTCGAACACCCTGAGACCGGCGTCAAACGTGGCGCAGATCTGGTTCACTGCCGCCTTCCCGGAGGTGAAGGTGGCCATCATCTGCTTGGTCACGGCGCCCGGATAAGGCGAGACGCCGCGGTCAGCCACGCCGTGGGTCGCGGCGAACACCGCCACCATCGGGCGGTTGACCGTCGGCATGGAATTGCCCTGCCAAGCGGAAAGGTGGGCGGCGATGGCCTCGAGCCGCCCGAGCGCGCCAGGCGGCTTCACCAGCTGCTCCTGCCGGGCGAGCGCTGCCTCGCGGGCGCCCTCGTTGGGGCCGGGCAGGGTGGCGACGAGCTGGCGAATGTCGTCGAAGGGCGAGCCGGGATCTTGCGGGAACATCGGGCGGAATGACCTCTGGGCGCCGGCATTGCCGGGCAGGGAACGCTGCCGCTCAATAGAGCGGGCGCCCCGATCCGGCAAATCCGCTCCGCCCGCCCGGCGGCGCGCAGGGCAGCGCTCAGCCGCCCTGCTGGGCCTGTGAAACGTGGTCGCGCAGTTCCTGGAGAGAAGCGAATCGGACCACGCCGGTGGGCAGCTCGGCCTGGATCGAGCCGTCCGAATACAGCGTGTAGGCCATGCCGCCGACGATGCCAGACTTCAGGATGCGCGGTTCGTCCGGCTCGCGGGTGGCAGCCGGCGCAGGAGCGGGAGGCGGGGCCTCGGGCGGTGCGGCGCGGGCCGGACGGGGCGGCGGCTCATAGCCGGTGCGCGGACGGGGCGGTGCAGGCGGGGCAGCCGGCGCTTCGGGGGCAGGCTCGGGGCCGCGCTGGAGCCGCTGCCGGCGGGCCTCGACCATCGGATCGGCCGTCGGAGCGGCCTCGGGCGGCGGCAGGAGCGGGGAGGGGCCGGGACGCCGCTGCGCGGCAGGGCGCTCCTGCGGGCGCTCAGAGGCACGTTCCGGAGTGCGCTCCTGGGGACGTTCCTGAGGCCGGTCGGCCGCACGTTCACGGGCCGCCGGGGCAGCGGCCTCGGCGTCGGCCTCGTCGGCGGAGACCAGATCATCCACGGAGAGGCGCGGCGCTGCGCCGCGGCCGGCGCGGGCGGGACGGGCCGCGGGCTGCGCGGCGGCTTCCTCGGCCTCGGCCTCGCCGGCCGGATAGGAGCGCTCGATCTGGCGGGTCAGGCGATCCAGCTGGCGCAGCACCAGCCCCATGGCGGTGATGACGAAGCCCCCCGAGGCGGCAACGGCGCCGGTGGTGATGAGGGTATTGCCGAAGGCCGAGACGTAGATCGTCACCCCGAGGCCGATGACCGCGAGCCCGGCCAGAGCGATGAGAACGCCGAGAAGGACCAGGAACCACCACATCTCGCACCCCACTTCCGCTTGCCGGCCTCAGCCGTTCTTAATCAAAGGTGGTACCTCGCCGCGAAAATCGGCCGCTTCAAGGTTGTTTGATGGCGAGCGCGACCCTATCTAGGTCCACGCTCGGACATGTCGTATACCCGGTATGGCGCCGGGGCAGCGATTTCGCCCCGGGCGAAACGCCGGATAGATTGCGGAGATGTTTCATGTCCTTCACGCTGCCCGACCTGCCCTATGCCTATGACGCGCTTGCGCCGTACATGTCGCGCGAAACGCTGGAATACCATCACGACAAGCACCACCTCGCTTATGTCAACAATGGCAACAATCTCCTAAAGGGAACTGAATTTGAAGGGAAAACCCTCGAGGAGATCGTCGTGGGCTCGTTCGGCAAGAACGCCCCGCTCTTCAACAACGCCGGCCAGCACTACAACCACCTGCATTTCTGGAACTGGATGAAGCCCAATGGCGGCGGCAAGATTCCGGGCAAGCTGGAAAAGGTGAGATCGAGAAGAAGATCATCGAGGACATCGGCTCGGTCGAGAAGTTCAAGGAGGACTTCATCGCCGCTGGCGTCGGGCAGTTCGGCTCGGGCTGGGCGTGGCTCGCGCTCAAGGACGGCAAGCTGGTCGTGCTGAAGAGCGCCAACGGCGAGAACCCGCTGGTGCAGGGCGCCACCCCGATTCTCGGCGTCGACGTGTGGGAGCACTCCTACTACATCGACTATCGCAACCGTCGTCCCGACTACCTGAAGGCGTTCGTCGACCACCTCATCAACTGGGACTACGTCGCCGAGCTTTACGGCAAGGCCGTCTGATCGGCTCCCATCCGGGCCTGCTCCTCGCCCGAAGGGCGTGGGTGCAGGCCCGCTTGGCTCCTGCGCGAGGCCGATGGTCGGCTGTCGCCTCTTTTGCCGCTCCGGAATTCACGTGCTGAACAAATACGCTCGGGCACGCGGCTTTCTTTCCTGCCGGTGATCGACTCTGACCGGCAAGAATACTGCGCCGGTTAATCTTACCTTCGGTCAGCTATGCTGCCGCAATTGCTCCCGAAGTTGCCTTAATTTTTTGCAACGCACAGCATAATTTTGTTGCGATCCTCCTCTACTCCATCTTAGCTGTGATCCGCGTAGCTGCCTGCGGTAATATGGTGGTGTATCGCGCTGGGGGCCTGGAAGCAATTCCGGAATCGGCGCGACAGGAGTTGGGTTCGGGATCCTCCATTCATGTCGTTCCTCGATATCGAACGTCGGCCGGGCGCGATTGCGGACGCGTGCGCCCTTGTCCTCATCGCCGGTGTGGCGGTCATCGCCGCTCTGACCTTTTCCGATTATGGCCTCGGCTGGGATGACTTCACGCACTCCCAGTATGGCGACCTGCTCTATTCCTACTTTTCGTCGGGCTTGACGCATCGGAAGGTCTTTTCCTTCGTCAACCTGTATTATTACGGCGGTGGCTTCGATCTCGCGGCGGCTGCCCTCTCCAAGGCGCTGCCCTTCGTCGATGTCTTCGACATCCGCCGGCTTCTGGGGGGGCTGGTCGGCGTTATCGGCTTCGTCCTGGTGTGGCGGGCCGGCCGGCGGCTCGCCGGGCCCTGGGGCGGGCTTGCCGCCGTCGCCCTCCTCATGATCTGCCCGCTCTATTACGGGCACATGTTCATGAATGCGAAGGACGCGCCCTTCGCCGTGGCCGTGGCCGGCGTGCTCTATGCCTGCATCCGCGCATTCGATGAATTTCCCCAGCCGTCGCCGCGCACGGTGACCCTGTTCGGCCTGTTCCTCGGCCTTGCCATCGGCACGCGCGTCCTCGGCCTTCTTTGCGGCGTGTATCTCGCCGCCGCCATCGCCTTCGTGCTGGTGGTGGAGTGCGTGCGCCTCGGCATCAAGCCGGCGCTGCTGCGCACCCTGCGCTTCACCGGCATCCTGATGCTGGGCCTGCCGCTGGCCTATTTCGTGCTCGGCGTCGTCTGGCCCTGGGGTGTCGCGGAGCCGCTCAACCCGCTGGTGGCGCTCCAATATTACTCGCACTTCTGGGAAGTGCCGTGGCGGGAAATGTTCGAGGGCCGGCCCATCCTCGTGCCGGACATGCCGCGCACCTACGTGCCCACGCTCTTCTCCGTGCAGATGCCCGAGCTGTTCCTTGGCCTTGCGCTGGCAGGCGCTGCGGGCGCGATCGTCTCGGCCTTCGTGGGCAAGGATACCCCCGCCAAGCGCGCGCGGCTGGTTCTGATCGTTACCGCCGCCGCCTTCCCGGTGCTGCTCACGGTCGTCACGCGCCCGGTGATGTACAACGGCATCCGCCACTTCGTGTTCGTCACGCCCGCTCTGGCGCTCCTCGGCGGCTATGCGGCGTCCTGGCTGTGGCAGAAGGCTCAGGCGTTGCCGCGCCTTGCTCAGGGGGCCGTGGCCGCGACCTTCGCCGTGGGCCTCGCCGTGCCGGCGGCGGACTTCCACAACCTGCATCCGTACGAATATACCTACTACAATCACTTCGTTGGTGGCATCAAGGGCGCCGACGACCTGTTCATGCTCGATTACTGGGGCCTCGCTTTCAAGCAGGCCACTGAGGAGCTGGATGAGTATGTGGAGCAGCACCGGCGCACCCTGCCGCAGGGCCGCAAGCTGCGCGTGGCCGTCTGCGGCCCCCACTTCGCGGCCGCCGCAGAATTGGGACCGCGCTATGAGACAACCTACGACAGCAGCAATGCGGACTTCTATATGCGTCTCGGCGAGTTCTATTG
>JAYSCE010000289.1:0-5819 GCA_041915035.1 Xanthobacter sp. | reverse complement strand
CGGCCTCGAGGGGGGGGGCGCCGCCCTCGCGGCGCGGGCCGCGGCGGCGCGCGGGCGCGAGCCGGCGCTTGTGCCCCGCGCGCGCCAGCGACGCCCCCTCGAAGTCGCCGCCCGCCATCTGGAGCGGGCGGCCGGCGACTTCGGCGGGCACGAGGAATTGCGGGCGGAGGACGTCCGGCTCGCGGTACGGGCGCTCGACCAGACGATCGGGCGCGTGGACGTGGAGGACGTGCTGGATGCCCTCTTCAGCACCTTCTGCATCGGCAAATGAGCGCCGGTACCGCGTGTTTCACGTGAAACATTCCGCCCTGCCTTGACGGCGCCCCAGAACCGGCGTTTCCAGAGGGTGATATGCCCCTGTCCCGGACGCCCATGAACGGAACGCCCCACCCGCACGCCTTCGATGTCATCGTCGTCGGTGGCGGACATGCCGGATGCGAAGCCGCCGCTGCCGCGGCGCGTGTCGGCGCGCGCACGGCGCTGGTCACCCATGCCTTCGCCACCATCGGTGCCATGTCATGCAATCCCGCCATCGGCGGTCTCGGCAAGGGCCATCTGGTGCGCGAGATCGATGCGCTGGACGGGCTGATGGGCCGGGTGGCGGACCAGGGCGGCATCCAGTTTCGCGTGCTCAATCGGCGGAAGGGGCCGGCGGTGCGCGGGCCCCGCGCGCAGGCGGATCGGAAGCTCTACGCCCGCGCCATGCAGCAGGCGCTCTCCGAGCAGCCGGGCCTCGTCGTCATCGAAGGCGAGGCCGACGATCTGCGCGTGCGCGAAGGCCGCGTGACCGGGCTGCGCCTCGCCGACGGACGGGAGCTGACCTGCGGCGCTGTGGTGCTCACCACAGGCACTTTCCTCAACGGGCTGATCCATCTCGGGGAAGAGAGCTATCCTGCCGGGCGCATGGGCGAGAAGCCGGCGCTCGGCCTCTCCCCTGCCCTCTCACGTCTTGGTTTCGCACTTGGCCGCCTCAAGACCGGAACGCCGGCCCGGCTCGATGGCCGCACCATCAATTGGGCCAGCCTCGAGATGCAGGCCGGTGATGATCCGCCTGAGCCTTTCTCGGCGCTCACCACCCGCCTGCCCAATCCCCAGGTGGACTGCGGCATCACCCGCACCACGGACGCGACCCACGCGGTGATCCGGGAGAATCTCTCCCGCTCGGCCATGTATTCGGGCCGCATCGGCAGCACCGGGCCGCGCTACTGCCCCTCCATCGAGGACAAGATCGTCCGTTTCGGTGATCGCGACGGCCACCAGATCTTCCTGGAGCCGGAGGGACTGGACGATCCGACCGTGTATCCCAACGGCCTGTCGACCTCCCTGCCGGCCGATGTGCAGGTGGCCTTCCTGCGCACCATTCCCGGTCTGGAACAGGTGGCGGTGCTGCGGCCGGGGTATGCCATCGAGTATGACCATGTGGACCCGCGCGAGCTTGCGCCTACCCTGGAGACGAAGCGGGTCACTGGCCTGTTCCTCGCCGGCCAGATCAACGGCACCACGGGATATGAGGAAGCCGCGGCCCAGGGGCTACTCGCCGGCCTCAATGCGGCGCGGCGGGCCGGCGGGTCGGACGGGATCGTGCTCGACCGGGCCGAAGCCTATCTGGGCGTGATGGTGGACGATCTCGTCACACGCGGCGTCAGCGAGCCCTACCGCATGTTCACTTCGCGCGCCGAATATCGGCTCACGCTGCGGGCCGACAATGCCGACCAGCGCCTCACCGCCCGCGGTGGGGCATTGGGGCTGGTGGGCGCTGAACGGCTCGCGCACTTCCGGGACCGCACGCAGGCGCTGGAGGCGGCGCGCGTGCTCACCCGCAGCCTCGCGCTGACGCCTACCGAAGGGGCGCGGCACGGGCTTTCCGTGAACAGGGATGGCCAGCGCCGAAGCGCCTTCGACCTTCTCGCCTACCCCGACATCGACATGGCGCGGCTCGCGATGATCTGGCCCGAGCTGTCCGCGCTTCCCCCTGCCATCGCGGAGCAGGTGGAGATCGATGCGAAATATGCGGTCTACCTGGAGCGGCAGGCTGCTGACATCCACACCCTGCGCAAGGACGAGGCGCTCGCCCTGCCGGAAGAGCTTTCCTATGCCGACCTGCCGGGGCTGTCGAACGAGCTGAAGCAGAAGCTGGAGCGAGTGCGCCCGCGGACGGTGGGCCAGGCGGGACGCATGGAGGGAATGACCCCGGCCGCGCTCGCGCTCATCGCCACCCACGCGCGTCGCGCGGGCGGGCGCTCCGCATGATACGGTCAATCGGGCTGTGGATCACGGGGATGGAGGCTCGCCGATGAAGGGCGGACCTGTCGCTGGTGATGACGCGGCGCGCGCCGCGGTCGAGCGAATGGTTTCACGTGAAACACTGCGCCGGCTCGACATCATCGCCGACCTGCTGCGCAAGTGGCAGAAGACCATCAATCTCGTTGCGCCGGCGACGGTGCCGGACGTGTGGAGCCGGCATATCGCCGATTCGCTGCAATTGATTAACCATGTTCCGGCGGACGCGGCCCGGTGGGTTGACCTTGGCTCTGGCGGGGGATTCCCCGGGCTCGTGGTCGCGGCGGCTCTGGCCGAGCGGCCGAGCGCCGAAATCCATCTTGTCGAGAGCGATACCCGAAAGTCCGCCTTCCTGCGCGAGGCGGCGCGGGCGGCGGAGCTTCCGGCACATATCCACGCCCAGCGGATCGAGCAGGTTTCCCAAGCCCTTGCGCCGGGAACGGAGGTGGTTTCGGCGCGTGCACTGGCGCCTCTGCCGAAGCTCCTGGAGCTTGCAGAGCCGTTCCTCGCCGCCGGGGCGCTCGGGGTATTTCCCAAGGGCCGCGACGCCGAACGCGAATTGACCGAAGCCCGCAAAGGCTGGACACTCGATTGCGATCTTCGCGCCAGCGCCAGCGACCGAGAGGCGCAGGTTCTTCTCGTGAGGAGCGCCAGGCGCAGCAGCAAATAGCCACCCCGCCGGGAAGGCGCGCCGCCCGAGGCCGGCGCCGCCCGGTGGACGTTCTCATCCGCGGGGCAGCGCCGCGCGGAACCAGATCCAAGGGGACCACGGGCCATGAGCCAGGCTGATTATTCCTCAGGAGCCGATCTTTCCCTGCCGGCCGGCGCTCCGCGCGTGCTGGCGCTCGCCAACCAGAAGGGCGGCGTGGGCAAGACCACCACGGCGATCAATCTCGGCACCGCCCTCGCGGCCATTGGCGAGACCGTGCTGGTGGTGGACCTCGACCCGCAGGGCAACGCTTCCACCGGCCTCGGCATCGACCGCCGCGCGCGCAACGTCTCCACCTACGATGTGTTGGTGGGGGAAGCCACCATGCGCGAGACCGTGATGCCGACCGGGGTTCCGCAGCTCTATGTGGCGCCCTCCACCCTCGACCTCTCCGGGCTGGAGCTGGAAATCGCCGCCGAGCGCGACCGCGCCTATCGCCTGCGAGACGCCCTGAAAGCCCTCGCCGCCGATCCCGAGGCGCCGCGCTTCTCCTATGTGCTGGTGGACTGCCCCCCGTCCCTCTCGCTCCTCACCGTCAATGCCATGGCGGCGGCGGACGCCATCGTGGTGCCGTTGCAGTGCGAGTTCTTCGCGCTGGAAGGCCTCTCCCAATTGATGAAGACGGTGGAGCAGGTTCGGGTGGGGCTCAACCCCAGGCTCACCATCCACGGCATCGTTTTGACCATGTATGACGGCCGCAACAATTTGTCGGAGCAGGTGGTGCAGGACGTACGGCAGTTCATGGGGGACAAGGTCTATGAGACCATCATTCCCCGGAACGTGCGCGTCTCGGAAGCGCCCTCCTATGGCAAGCCGGTCCTGCTCTATGACCTCAAGTGCCTGGGATCCCAGGCCTATTTGCGGCTCGCGTCGGAGGTGATCCAGCGCGAACGGGCGGCACGGGCGGCGGCTGCGGCCTGACAGAAGACCAGAGGGACGGGACGAAGATGGCGGATGAACAGCGCTCCCGGCTCGGGCGGGGGCTTGCCGCGCTGATCGGCGAGATGGGAGAGCCGCAGGCGGCGCCGGCGCGTGGCACAGGCCCGCGGGGCGGGCCGCGGCGCATGCCTATCGAGCAGGTGAAGGCGAACCCGCGCAACCCGCGCCGGGCCTTTCTGGAGGAGGGCTTGGAAGATCTCACCGCCTCCATCCGGGAAAAGGGTATCATCCAGCCCATCGTCGTACGCCCACTGAAGGGTTCGGACAGCTTCGAGATCGTCGCCGGCGAGCGCCGCTGGCGAGCCGCCCAGCGGGCGAGCCTGCATGAGGTTCCGGTGGTGGTGCTGGAGCTCAGTGATCGGGAGGCGCTGGAAGTCGCCATCATCGAGAACGTCCAGCGTGCCGACCTCAATCCGGTGGAAGAGGCGCAGGGCTACGAGGCCCTCATGGACGAGTTCCAATACAACCAGAACGATTTGTCCAAGGTCATCGGCAAGAGCCGCAGTCATATCGCGAACACGCTGCGGCTGCTGAAATTGCCCGCCTCCGTGAAGGGGCATCTGGCGGAGGGGCGGCTCAGCGCCGGTCATGCGCGAGCCCTTCTCGCCGTCTCCGATCCCGAGAAGGTTGCCCGCGAGGTGATTGCCAAGGGTCTGACTGTTCGGGATGTGGAGGCACTGTCCAAGGCGAAGACGCCCCCTGCCCCGGTGAATGGGCGCGGTGTGCCGGCTCCCGCCCCCGAGCGCAAGAGTGCAGACACTCGCGCGCTGGAGAAGCGGTTGACTGATGCGCTGGGGTTGGCCGTAAGTCTTGAGGGCAAGGGCGATGCGGGCGAACTGCGCATCCGCTATGCGAGCCTCGACCAGCTCGACGAAATCTGCCGCAAGCTCGGTCTGGATTGAGGTCTGCCGGATTGGACTAAGAAAAAGGCCGGGCAGATGCCCGGCCTTGCTTCGTTGAGATCCCGGCCGCGTCTTCTTGCGACGACGCGGCCAAATCTGAAAAAATCAGGCAGCCGCCTTGCGACGGGTGGTCTTCTTCGCAGGAGCGACGGGCGCCTTCTTGCGGGTCTGGCCGAGACCCATGTTCTTGGCGAGTTCGGAGCGGGCCGCAGCATAGGCCGGGGCGACCATGGGATAATCCTTCGGCAGGCCCCACTTCTCGCGGTAAGCCTCGGGGGTCATGCCGTAGCTGGTGCGCAGGTGCCGCTTCAGAGACTTGAACTTCTTCCCGTCTTCCAGGCAGATGATGTATTCGGGGGTCACCGACTTCTTGAGCGGCACGGCCGGCTTCTGCTCTTCCACCTGCGGCGCGGCCGGGGTGCCCAGCTGGCCGAGAGCGCGATAGACGGACTCGATGAGACCGGGAAGCTCGGCGGCCGCGACGCTGTTGTTGCTCACGTACGCGGCAACGATGTCCGCGGTGAAGTCGATGAAGCTCGGCGACGGAGTATTGGACGCGGAGTCGCTCACGGGAGTCCCTTTCTGTTCTTCGCTATGGCGAGCGGGCAATGCGGGGAGCGGTTCGAATGCGATCGGGTCAGGATGATCCTCGATCACATGCTCCGCCTGGGCTGACGCCGCATCGGCTGACTAAGTTTCACGGTTAATCTATATCACCTCGTCTTGTAAATACAATCCACACGGAAAAACTCTTCAAAACCGAGCAATAGAGCCGGTTTGCGGCTGTCGAGCCGGGGCCCTTCCCGGATCAGCCGTGCCAGATGATCCTTGTCAGATCAGCGAATCGGGGGCTGGACAGATGAAAACAACGGCATCCGGAAGTGTTCCCGGCCTGCCGGCGTTGAAGGCAGTGCGTCCATAGCCGGGGAGATACTAGGGCGAGGGCGGCATGCGCTGTTCTTCTGTCAGGCCGGCAACAAGTACATGCT
>JAYSCE010000288.1:0-5827 GCA_041915035.1 Xanthobacter sp. | reverse complement strand
GTGGGTCGGCCGTGCGAAGCAATAGATGCAGCCATGCTCACAGCCCCGGTAGGCGTTGATGGAGCGATCGAAAGCGATGTCGGGGGACTGGTTCCGGGTGATGACCGTGCGCGCCCGCTCCTCCGTCACCTCGGTGCGGAAGGGCGGCAGGTCTTCCAGCGTCTGCCAGCCGTCGTCGAACAGCACGCGGGCGGCAGGCTCGAAGCGCCCGGCGGCGTTGGAAACGGCCCCGCGGCCGCGCCGCCGTTCCGTCTCGACGCCGGTCCCGGCCTCGCCGTCCAGCGCGGGCGGGAGGGCAGGGGGCGGCGCGTTCCGCTCCTCGGCGAGGCGGCCCATGATGCGCTCGGAGCGGGTCTTCACCGGCGGCGAGGCAATACGGGCGTCACCGGAAACAGCCTTGGGCGCGGCCTTGGCCGAAACCGCTTTGGCGGAACCGGCCTTGTGCGGACCCGACCTGGATGGGCCCTTCAGGGCGGAAGCGATCGGCGCGGCAATTGGTCCCCCCGGAACGGGCGGGGCGGCGGTGCGCGGGCCGTGGGAATCGGATGCGGGGCTCATGCTTAAAAAGCTAGCACCGAATCCGGAACATAACAAGAACATCGCGCCTGCGCCGGGCGACTCTCGGGGGCCTGGCGGTCCGCATCGTTTAATCTGGTATACTGTACACCAAAAGGCAGTTGCCAGACATTCCCATCTCCGGTAAAGGCCTCAGAAGACGCTTAGGAGCAGGGGGATAAGATGGCTGAACACGCCACGATCGAATACGCCACGGCAGACGGTAACGATTATCCCGAGCACGAGCGCACCTACGCGATGTTCACTGCCCTCGCCAAGTGGGGCACCATCGGCGTTGCTGCCATCCTCGTCCTGATGTGGATTTTCCTCCTCTGAACCGCTGAGCGGCCGGAGCACCGGAGACATCAAGAAATGAAAATCGCTGTTCCCGCCGAGATCGATCTCGGCGAGCCGAGGGTTGGCGCGACCCCGGATACGGTGAAGCGTCTCGTCGCACTGGGCGCATCCGTGGCCGTGGAGAGCGGCGCGGGCGTGAAGTCCGGCATTCTCGATTCCGACTTCGTGGCGGCAGGCGCCACCATCGCCCCGTCGGCGTTTGATGCGCTGAACGGCGCGGAAGTCGTACTGAAGGTTCGCCGGCCGACGGAAGCCGAACTTTCGTCGTACAAGCCCGGCGCCCTCGTCCTCGCCATCATGGATCCCTACGGCAATGACGCGGCGCTTGCCGCCATGGCTAATGCCGGGATCGCTTCCTTTGCCATGGAGCTGATGCCCCGCATCACTCGTGCGCAGGTGATGGACGTGCTCTCGTCTCAGGCCAACCTCGCCGGCTATCGCGCGGTGATCGACGCGGCCGCCGAGTTCAACCGCGCGCTGCCGCAGATGATGACCGCCGCCGGCACCGTCCCGGCCGCCCGCGTCTTCGTCATGGGCGCTGGCGTCGCCGGCCTGCAGGCCATCGCCACGGCCCGCCGCCTCGGCGCCATCGTCACCGCCACCGACGTGCGGCCCGCCGCCAAGGAGCAGGTGGCCTCGCTCGGCGCCAAGTTCGTCGCGGTGGAGGACGAGGAATTCAAGCAGGCCGAGACCGCGGCCGGCTACGCCAAGCCCATGTCGGCGGAGTACCAGGCCAAGCAGGCTGCGCTCGTCGCCGAGCACATCAAGAAGCAGGACATCGTCATCACCACCGCTCTGATCCCGGGCCGGCCCGCGCCGCGCCTCGTGACGGCGGAGATGGTGGCCTCCATGAAGCCGGGTTCCGTGTTGATCGACCTCGCGGTCGAGCGCGGCGGCAACGTCGCCGGCGCGGTGGCGGGGCAGGTGGTCGAGGTGAACGGCGTGAAGATCGTCGGCCACCTCAACGTGCCGGGCCGCATCGCCGCCTCGGCCTCGCCGCTCTACGCCAAGAACCTGTTCAACTTCTTCGAGACGATGGTGGACAAGGCGTCTAAGGCGCTGGCCGTCAAGTGGGACGACGAGCTGGTGAAGGCCACGCTCCTCACCCGTGACGGCGCCGTCGTGCACCCGAACTTCGCACCCAAGAATCCCGCAGCGACCAGCGAGGGAGCGGCCTAATGAATCCCGCCACAGCCCAGTCCGCGGCGGACGCCGCCGTTCAAGCCCGCATCGCCGCCGATGTCGCGCGCGATGCAGCCATGGCCGCGCAGGCCTACGCCGACCAGGCCGCCACCGCCCTCGGCGCGGCGGCCCACGCGGCGACCGGCGGGGCCATCGACCCCTTCGTGTTCCGCCTCTCCATCTTCGTGCTCGCGGTGTTCGTGGGCTACTACGTGGTGTGGTCGGTGACTCCGGCGCTGCACACGCCGCTGATGAGCGTCACCAACGCCATCTCGTCGGTGATCGTGGTGGGCGCCCTGCTCGCCGTCGGTGTGACTACGGTGGGCGATTCCAGCCACGCCTGGGGCGCGCGCATCTTCGGCTTCGTCGCGCTCATCTTTGCCTCGGTGAACATCTTCGGCGGGTTCATGGTGACCAGCCGGATGCTCGCCATGTACTCCAAGAAGAAGTGAGGCGAGGCACATGACCGCGAACCTCGCTGCTCTGCTCTATCTGGTTGCAGGCATTCTCTTCGTGCTGGCCCTGCGGGGCCTCTCCCACCCCACCACTTCGCGGCAGGGCAACCTGTTCGGCATGGTGGGCATGGGCATCGCCATCCTCACCACGCTGGCGCTCTCCCCGCCGTCCGACGGGATCGGCTGGGTGCTGGTGCTCGCCGGCATCGGTATCGGTGGTGGCGTCGGTGCGGTGGTGGCCAAGCGCATCGCCATGACGGCGATGCCGCAGCTGGTCGCCGCCTTCCACTCGCTCGTCGGCCTCGCCGCCGTGCTGGTGGCCGCGGCCGCCCTCTATGCGCCGCGCGCCTTCGGCATCGGCGATCCCGGCCACCTGCACGGGGCGAGCCTCGTGGAGATGTCGCTGGGCGTCGCCATCGGCGCGATCACCTTCACCGGCTCGATCATCGCCTTCGCCAAGCTCAACGGCAACATGAGCGGCAAGCCGATCATGCTGCCGGCGCGCCACCTCATCAATGGCGGCCTCGCGCTGCTGCTGCTGATCCTCATCGTTGCCTTCGTGCTCACCGGCTCGATCACGCTGTTCTGGATCATCACGCTGCTGTCGCTGGTGCTCGGCGGCCTGCTCATCATCCCGATCGGCGGCGCGGACATGCCCGTCGTGGTGTCGATGCTGAACTCCTACTCGGGCTGGGCGGCGGCCGGCATCGGCTTCACCCTGGGCAACACGGCGCTCATCATCACCGGTGCGCTGGTGGGCTCTTCGGGCGCCATCCTGTCCTACATCATGTGTAAGGGCATGAACCGGTCCTTCATCTCGGTCATCCTCGGCGGCTTCGGCGGTGACGCCGCTGCGGCCGGCGCGGCCGGCCAGGCGGAAGCCCGCCCGGTGAAGCAGGGTTCGGCGGATGATGCCGCCTACATCATGAAGAACGCCGAGAAGGTCATCATCGTGCCCGGCTATGGCATGGCGGTGGCGCAGGCGCAGCACGCGCTCCGCGAAATGGCGGACCTGCTCAAGAAAGAGGGCGTCGAGGTCAAGTACGCCATTCACCCGGTGGCGGGTCGCATGCCGGGCCACATGAACGTGCTGCTCGCCGAGGCGCAGGTGCCCTACGACGAGGTGTTCGAGCTCGAGGACATCAACTCCGAGTTCGCCCAGGCGGATGTGGCCTTCGTGATTGGCGCCAACGACGTGACCAACCCGGCGGCCAAGACCGATCCGCAGTCGCCCATCTACGGCATGCCCATCCTCGACGTGGAGAAGGCCAAGACCGTTCTCTTCATCAAGCGCGGCATGTCGGCGGGCTACGCCGGCGTCGAGAACGAGCTGTTCTTCAAGGACAACACCATGATGCTGTTCGGCGACGCCAAGAAGGTCACCGAAGACGTGGTGAAGGCCTTCGGCCACTGACGAGACATTCAGTCCCAGCACGATGGAAGCCGCCGGATCGCAAGGTCTGGCGGCTTTTGCGTTGTGGTAGCCGAAATGGTGACCGGAGCGGGGGATCTAGAGCCGGCGAATAGATCCGGCCCGCCACAATTTGTTCCATATCCTTGACTGCCCACCACTTCTTAACCAGAAGCACATACCGTGACGCTCGGGATTCGGACGGCGACTGCGGGGATCGGGGGACGATGACACGCTGGACCCACGGACTGGTCAATCGGCTTGTCCTGTCGTGCGACGTCGTCATGGCGGCGCTCGGCGCGATCATTGCGCACTTGCGCTGGGAATTCCTGTCCTGGAGCCAGCTCGCCATCCTATGGGCGTTCGGCATCTTCATTTATGTGCAGGTGCTGCAGATCGGCCGCGGCTACCGGGTCGAGCACTATGTTCGTCCGCTGCGACAGATCGGCCATATCGGTGTCGGCGTGGTGCCCGCCGGTGCCGTCATCGCCATCTGCTATTACGCGCTGATCCCCATCGGCCAGACGAACCTGTGGGCGCTTCTCGGCTGGGGCGTCGTCACCACGCTGATGCTCATCTTCGGCCGCCTCGTGCTGGTGCGTATCGGCATGGCCCTGGTGCAGACCCACGAGGTGCTGCGCCGCAATGTGGTGGCCATCGGCGATCTCGCCCGCGCCCGTGACCTCGTGCGGCGTTATGAAGAGGAGGAGGGCGATACCGGGCTCCTCAGCTTCGTCGCGCTGTTCGACGACAGCCACGAGGAGGGGGCGCCCCTGCCTCCGCCCGGCCCCGACGGCCTGCCGGTGCTCGGCGGCATGAGGGACCTTCTGGAATACGTGAAGCACAACCCGGTGGATATCGTGGTTGTCGCCAAGAGCTGGAACGATCCGGCCGCCATCAGCGCCATCGCCAACCAGATGTACCAGATCGCCGAAGACGTGGTGGTGGAGCTGGACCCGGACCGCTTCACACTCAATTACGCCAACCTCACCCGCATCGCCGGAGAGCCGGCCCTTCAGGTGCAGCAGCAGCCGCTGAAGGGCTCGCTGGGCCTCTTGAAGGGGGTGGAGGATTATGTGGTGGCAACCATCGGCCTGCTGCTGACCGCGCCGATCCTCATCGGCGCAGCCATCGCCATCAAGCTCGATTCGCCCGGACCGATCCTGTTCCGCCAGCCGCGCGTGGGCCTGAACAACCGCGTGTTCCAGTGCTACAAGCTGCGCACCATGCGGGTCGATCCCACCGACGACGGCTCCAAGGGCACCAGCAAGAACGACCCGCGCATCACCAAGGTCGGCAACTTCCTGCGTTCCACCTCCATCGATGAACTGCCGCAGCTCATCAACGTGCTGCGCGGCGAGATGAGCGTCGTCGGCCCGCGCCCCCATGTGCCGAACATGAAGGTCGCGACCAATGTGCGCTACGAGGCCATCAGCCAGTATGTGGCGCGCTACCGCATGAAGCCGGGCATCACCGGCTGGGCGCAGATCAACGGCATGCGCGGGGGCATCAACACCCTGGAGAAGGCCGAGCGCGGCGTCGAGCTCGACCTCTTCTATATCGAGCACTGGTCCATATGGTTCGATATCAGAATCATGCTGCTCACCGTCACCAAGGGCATGGCCGGTCCGTCGGTCTTCTGACCCTTGTGGTGATGCTGGCCCTGGTCTTGTCGGGGGCCGCCGTGTCGCCGGCCGCCGCCGCGGGCCGTCCGTTCCTCGCCTATCACGCCTCGTGGACGGAGGTCGCCACCGCCGATCCCGCCGAGACGCGGCTTGCCCGGCTGCCCGGCTACATCACCCACGTGGCGCTGGGATTCACGAAGCCGGACCTCGCCTATTCCGGCGATCTCGACCTCTCCGGCACC
>JAYSCE010000287.1:0-5846 GCA_041915035.1 Xanthobacter sp. | reverse complement strand
ATGCGATGACCATTCACGCCCTCGCTGCCGCCGCCATGGCGCCCCTTGCCACCACCGCGCCGCCCGTGCTGGAGGCGCGTGGCCTGACCCTCGATTATGTGGGGCAGGCCGGTCGACACCGGGCGGTGGAGGATGTGAGCTTCATCGTCCACGCGCGGGAACGTCTCGTGCTGCTCGGGCCCTCCGGCTGCGGCAAGTCCTCCATCCTCAAGGCGCTGGCCGGTTTCCTGAAGCCCGCCGCCGGCACGGTGAGCCTGCGCGGCAATAAGGTGACCGGTCCCGGACCGGATCGCCTCGTGGTGTTCCAGGAATTCGACCAGCTGCTGCCGTGGAAGAGCATCACGGACAATGTGGCCTTCCCGCTGCGCGTCGCCCGCAAGGTGCCGCTGAAGGAAGCGCGCGAGCGGGCGCGGGCGGCCCTCGCCAAGGTGGGCCTTGCGCGCGCCTTCGATGCCTATCCCCATACGCTCTCCGGCGGCATGAAACAGCGCGCCGCCATTGCCCGGGCGCTCGCCGCCGAGCCGGACGTCTTGCTCATGGACGAGCCGTTCGCGGCCCTCGACGCCCTCACCCGGCGCACCCTTCAGGAAGATTTGCTGCGCCTCGCCGAGGAGCAGGGCTTCACCCTCGTCTTCGTCACCCACGCCATCGACGAGGCGGTGCTGATCGGCACGCGGCTGCATCTTCTGGCGGCCCATCCCGGCCGGACCATCGCCAGCTTCGACACCTCCGGCCTAGGGCTCGCCGAGCGCGGCTCCTCGGCCTTCGAGGGCGTGGTGCGGGAGGTGAGCGATCTTCTCTTCGCCGATGGAGCGCGCCATGACTGATGTTTCCTTGTCGGGCGCCCCGGGCTCCACCCTCCGCCAGACGTTTTCGCCGGCCGGGCTGTGGCGCTTCACTCTGGTGCGCCGCCTGGTGGTGCTCGCGGGCCTCGCCGTGCTGTGGCAGGTGGCGGCGACGTGGCAGAATAGCCCTCTGCTCTTTCCCACCTTCACCGACACCATGTCGGCGCTGGTGGAGGCTCTGCGCCATGAGGATCTGTTCCCGGCCTCGGTTGCCTCGCTCACCGTGCTGGTGAAGGGCTATGTGCTGGCGCTGGCCCTCGGGCTGGCGTTCGTCTCGGTTGCCATCGCTGTGCCTTTCGTGAAGGAGGTGCTCCTCACCCTCACGGCCATGTTCAATCCGTTGCCGGCCATCGCGCTCCTCCCCCTCGCCATGCTGTGGCTGGGGCTCGGCGAGGCGAGCCTCCTGCTGGTGATGGTGCATGCGGTGCTCTGGCCCTTCGCGCTCGCTGCGCTGACCGGCTTCGAGCAGGTGCCGGAGACGCAGCGGCTCGTCGGCCGAAATTATGGGCTGAGAGGGCCGGCCTATGTGGCGCTCATCCTCATTCCGGCGGCGCTCCCCTCGCTGCTGTCGGGCCTGAGGATTGCGTGGGCGTTTGCGTGGCGCACCCTGATTGCGGCCGAGCTGGTGTTCGGCGTCTCCTCTCGCTCGGGCGGCCTCGGCTGGTTCATCTATCGCAACCGCAACGAGCTGCTGACCGACCGAGTGTTCGCCGGCCTCGTCACGGTGATCCTGATTGGCCTTCTGGTGGAGGTGCTGTTCCGCCTCGTCGAGCAGCGCACGGTGCGCGCCTGGGGCCTCCAGCGATGAAACTGCCGCCGACAACAAAAAGGGCGCCCGGCTCATCACCGGGCGCCCTTTTGTTTGGGGGATCAGACCGCGGCGAGGATGCGCCGCTGAAGGTCCAGCGCCTCAGCGGAGGCGATGCCGGTGCGCGGGCGGGGCAGGTCCACGGGAACGTCGAGGGCGATCTCGCCCTGCCGCAGCACCACCACGCGATCCGCCAGCGACACCGCCTCGGCGACGTCATGGGTGATGAGCACCACGGTGAAGCCGTGCTCGGTCCAGATGCGCTCGGTGAGGCGGTGCATCTCGGTGCGGGTCAAGGCGTCGAGGGCGCCGAAAGGCTCGTCCAGCAGCAGCACGCCGGGGCGCGAGACCAGGGCGCGGGCCAGCGCCACGCGCTGCTTCTGCCCGCCGGAGAGGACGGACGGCCAGTCCCGGCCACGATCGGCGAGGCCCACGTCGCGCAGCGATGCCCACATTGGCCAGCACCCGCTGCCATGGCGCAAGGCGCGCATCCTGGAACAGCAGGCGCACCTGCGGCATCAGGCCCGTGACGGGGCTATCGCCCACTCGCACGGTGCCGGAGGTGGCGAGGTCGAGCCCGCAGATGAGACGCATGAGCGTGGTCTTGCCCCCGCCGGAGCGCCCCACCACGGCGAGGAACTGCCCGGCCGGAACATCGAGATCCAGCCGGCGCAGCACGGGGCGGGCGCCGAAGCTCTTGGTGACGGCGGAGAGATGGATGGGCTCGCCCTTCCAGCGCGGCGCGCTCTGGCGCGGCTCGGGCGGCGTGAAGGTCGCGCGGATTTCGTCGCCGCGGATCTTGGCGGCAATGTCGGCGTCTGTCGCGGCGAAGATCTCCATCAGGCCGCTCCGTCCGAACCGTGCTGATAGGCGGGATGCCAAGCCAGCGCCCGGCGCTCGATGGCGCGGGTGAAGCTGTCGGCGAGCTTGCCAAGTAGGGCATAGGCAAGCACGCCCAGCACCACCACATCGGTCTGCAGGAATTCGCGGGCGTTCATGGTCATGTAGCCGATGCCCTCGGTGGAGGAGATGGTTTCGGCGACGATCAGCGTCAGCCACATGATGCCGAGCGCATACCGCAGCCCCACGAGCACGGAGGGCAGCGCCCCCGGCAGCACGATGCGCCAGAACAAGGCGGCGCTGGAGAGGCCATAGACCCGCGCCATCTCCGCAAGCCCGCGATCCACCGTGCGGATGCCATGGAAGGTGTTGAGATAGATGGGGAAGGCGACGCCGATGGCGACGAGGAAGATCTTCGCCTCCTCATCGATGCCGAACCACAGGATCACCAGCGGGATGATGGCGAGATGCGGCACGTTGCGCAGCATCTGCATGGTGGAATCGAATGCCGTCTCGGCCGG
The DNA here is from genome assembly GCA_041915035.1 of Xanthobacter sp. GTDB lineage: Bacteria > Pseudomonadota > Alphaproteobacteria > Rhizobiales > Xanthobacteraceae > Xanthobacter. The sequence continues at coordinate 2,832 of JAYSCE010000287.1, read as the reverse complement.
CCGCACGATCCCGTTGAGCACGCCCAGCGCAAAGCCGATGGAGCCGCCGATGGCGAGGCCGATCAGCGCCCGGCGGGTCGAGACCGCGACGTTGGTGAGGAGCGAGCCGTCGCCCAGTGTCCGCCAGAAGGCGACCGCCACGTCGCTCGGCGCCGGCAGCACCCGCGAGGAGAGGAAGCCGAGGCTCGCCGCCGCCTGCCACAAAGCGAGGACGCCGAGGGGCAGTGCCCACGGCAGGAGCGCACGGCCGACCGCGGCTGCACGGGCGCCGGCGAGGCGACGGACATCGGCGGGTTCCGCAGCGACGGACGCGGCCGCCGCCGGAAGAACGGCGGCCTCACTCTGGGCGGGCGGGCTCATGGCAGGCTCCTCGCGTCCCGGTCACGACTTCGGCGCGCGCAAGGCGTCGGCGATGCGGATGGGTTTGGGGATGAGGCCGAGGGCGAGGAAGGCGTCCGCCACCTGCTGCTGCGCCGCCGCTACCTCGGGGGTGATCGGCTTCACGTCATACTGCTGGCGGGCGAGAGCGACCTCCAGGATGGGGGCGGGAATGCCGATGAGCGGCGAGAACTCGGCGGCGGCCGCCTTGGGGTTCGCCTTCACCCACGCGCCCACCTCGGCGACGCCCTTGAGCAGCACGTCCACCACCTGCGGCGCGTGATCCACGAAGGATCGTGTGGAGAGATAGAACTGGTAGTTCGAGACGATACCAGTGCCGTCGGCGAGCTGGCGCGCCTCGATGGTCTTCTCCGCCGCCGCCTGGAAGGGATCCCAGATGGCCCAGGCATCCACCGAGCCGCGCTCGAAGGCAGCGCGGGCGTCGGCCGGGGTGAGATAGGCGGTCTTGATCTCGGAATAGGGCACGCCTGCCTTCTCCAACGCCTTCAGGAGGAGATAGTGGACGTTGGAGCCCTTGTTCAGCGCCACCGTCTTGCCCTTGAGGTCGGCGACGGTCTTGAGCGGGCTATCCTTGGGAACGAGGATGGCCTCGCCCTGCGGGGCGGCGGGTTCGTAGCCCACATAGACGAGGGGCGCGCCGGCCGCCTGCGCGAAGATCGGCGGGGCCTCGCCGGTGTTGCCGAAGTCCACCGCGCCGGCATTGAGCGCTTCCAGCAGCTGCGGGCCGGCCGGAAACTCCGCCCATTTCACGCTGTAGCCGAGCGGCTTCAGCAGAGGCTCCAGCAGACCCTTGTTCTTCAGCAGAATGAGGGTGCCGTATTTCTGGTAGCCGATGCGCACCACCTTCTCCTGCGCGCGGGCCGGAGCAGCCCCCAGGGCGATGGCGCCCGCAAGGCCGGAGGCGAGGGCAGCGAAGGTGCGGCGCGTGATGCCGGTGCTCATGTCTTAAGTTCCTTGGAATTGGGGGATCAGAAGGACAGGCCGCGATAGCTGCCGGCCCAGTAGAGCAGCGGCTCGGCGCTCTCGGTGATGCGGGAGGCCACCACCCGGCCGATGACGATGAGGTGGGAGTGCCGCTCGATGGCGTCTTCCAGCTCACAGTCGAAGGCGGCCAACGCGTCGGCGAGCACCGGCGCGCCCGTGGAAAGGCGCGTCCACTCGGCACCGTCGTAGCGGGCCGGACCCTTGAGGCCGCCCTTGCCGGCGAAGCGGTCGGCCACCGGCTCGTGATGCGGCCGCAGCACGTTGATGGCGAAGGCGCGCTCCTTCAGCAGCGGCGCGACGGACGAGGTGGCGCGGTTGACGCAGATCAGCAGCGTCGGCGGCTCCACCGAAAGGGAGGTGACGGACGTTGCCGTGAGGCCGGTGCGCGCGTCGCCCTGGCCCACCGTGAGCACGCTCACGGCGCCGGCCAGCTTGCGCATGGCGCCGCGGAAGGCGAGCGAGGCCGCCGAAATTTCGGGGGAGGGGGCGGGAGCCGGGGCGATCTGGGCCGGCTGGCCCGGTGCGGCGGAGACGTGCGCGTTCATCGATCTGCCTTTTTCGAACGTGCGGGCGAACAGGGTCCGGCCCGCGGGTTCTGCCCTTCGGGGCATCACGTTCCGTCCCCTCCGGATCAATCCGGATGGGGTGGATCGGAGAAAACAATAGACAGGCGGATCAAAGCGGGTCAATAAATTCTATCAAATTTATCAAATTAAGGCCGGAGGGCGTGGGCCCGACGCTCCCGGCCCCATCCGGAGCCTGTCCATGACCCTCGCCGCGTCGTCCTCTTCCGCGATTCCTGCCACCGACCCGAGCCTGCCCGCCGCGACCGAAGCCAATGTCCTGTGGTTCCTGCCCACCCATGGGGACGGCCACTATCTCGGTACGTCGCACAAGGCGCGCGAGGTCAGTCTCGGCTATCTCCGGCAGATCGCTCAGGCGGCGGACCAGCTCGGTTATTTCGGCGTGCTCATCCCGACCGGCCGCAGCTGCGAGGACAGCTGGATCGTGGCCTCCGCCCTTGCCGGCCTCACCGAACGGCTGCGCTTTCTGGTGGCGGTGCGCCCCGGCCTGCTCTCGCCGGCGGTCGTCGCGCGCATGACGGCGACACTCGATCGCATCTCCGGCGGCCGCGCCCTCATCAATGTCGTCACCGGCGGTGATCCGGTGGAGAACAAGGGCGACGGCTTCTTCGCCGACCATGCCGAGCGCTACGAGATCACCGCCGAGTTCCTCGACATCTACACCCGCCTGCTCAAGGGCGAGGGGGTGAACTTCGAGGGCAAGCACTTCAAGGTGGAGGGCGGCAAGCTGCTCTATCCGCCAGTGCAGCAGCCCCATCCGCCGCTTTTCTTCGGCGGCTCCTCCGCGCCCGCCCATGATGTGGCGGCCCGGCAGGTGCAGAAGTATCTGACCTGGGGCGAACCCCCGGCGCAGGTGGCGGAGAAG
>JAYSCE010000286.1:0-5849 GCA_041915035.1 Xanthobacter sp. | reverse complement strand
ATGGGTCCTCCGGTCAAGCCGGAGGACGACGGCGGGTCATCAGCCGAGCGCGATCGGGGAAGCCCGCCCGCCTTGCGCACGCCGCCCGGCTCTAGGATAAGGCGTCATGACCGAGAGCCCTTCCCCCGCCGAAGCCGATCCCTATCTCGAGCCCGGCCGCCTGCTGTTCGCGGGCGACTGGCAGTTCATCGCGGCGGCGCCCACCGTCGATGTGCTGCCGCCCATGCAGGGCATGGAGATTGCGCTCGCCGGCCGATCCAACGTGGGCAAGTCGTCCCTCGTCAATGCGCTGACGGGGCGCAAGGCGCTGGCGCGCACATCGGTGACGCCGGGGCGCACGCAGGAATTGATCTTTTTCCGGGTGGGGCCGGAGCTGTGCCTGGTGGACATGCCGGGCTACGGCTTCGCCAAGGCGCCGAAGGAGAAGGTCGATGCCTGGACGCGCACCATCAAGGACTATCTGCGCGGCCGGGTGAACCTCGCCCGCGTCTTCGTGCTCATCGATTCCCGCCACGGCATCAAGCCGGTGGACGAGGAGATCCTCGATCTCCTCGACAAGGCGGCCGTCTCCTACGCCATCATCCTCACCAAGGTGGATCAGGTGAAGCCGACCGCTTTGCCTTCGGTCATCGCCGGGGTGGAGGAGAAGATCCGCCGGCGGCCGGCGGCCTATCCGAAAATCTTCCCCACCTCCAGCAACACCGGCCAGGGCTTTCCCGAGCTGCGCGCGGCGGTGGCGCAGCTTCTCGCCGAGCAGGGCTGAGCCCTCCCCCTCCGGCAGGACCGGAGGGGTAACGACTTCTCTTCAAGCCAGCAGGTCTGCGACCGTCAGCGCGATCACCAGTGTCGCCTTGTCGAGGTCGGAGAGGAGCAGGTTCTCGTCCGCCCGGTGGCCGTTGGCCTCCTCGATGGTGTGCGGACCAGCGCCGTAGAGCACCACGGGCACACCCGCCTCGGCATAGAGCCGCGCGTCGGTGTAGAGCGGCACGCCGGTGGTCTTCACCTCCTCGCCGGTCACGGCAGAGGCGTTGCGGCAGATGATGCCGGCGAGGTGCATGGCCTTGTCGTCCGGCACCAGCGGGCGGGCGATGAGGATGCGCCGCACCTCCGCCTTCGCCTTCGAGCCCTCCAGCGCCTTGGCGATCACGCCCCGCACCTCGGCCTCCACGGCTTCCGGGTTCTCGCCGGGGACGATGCGGCGGTCGAGGCGGAAGGTGACGCGGTCCGGCACCACATTGGTGTTGATGCCGCCCGAGATGAGGCCCACCGTGAGCTGCGGCGAGCCGATGCCCGGCACGTCCGAGACCTTGGCCTGCAGCGAGTCCCGATAGGCGTAGAGCGCGGTGAGGATATGGGTCGCGCCCTCCAGCGCGTCGATGCCGGTGAAGGGCAGAGCGGCGTGGGCCGACTTGCCGATCACCTCCACCTCCAGATGCAGGCAGCCGTTGTGGGCCACCACGACGCCATAGGAGAAGCCGGCCGAGACGGCATAGTCCGGCTTGGTGAGGCCGGTTTCCAGAATCCAGCCCGGCCCCACCTCGCCGCCGATCTCCTCGTCATAGGTGAAGTGCAGCTCCACCGTGCCCTTCAGCTTGAGGCCGGAGCGCTTCAGCGCGTCGAGGGCGAAGGCATAGGTGGCGAAGTCGGACTTGGAGACGGCGACGCCGCGGCCGTACATGCGCCCGTCCACCACCTCGGCGCCGTAGGGGTTCTTGGTCCAGCCCTCGCCGGGGGGCACCACGTCGCCATGGGCGTTCAGCGCCACCACCGGGCCATCCCCGAAGCGGTGGCGGATGATGAGGTTGGTGGCCGTGACCATGCCCGCCGCCTTCACCCGATCGGCCGGCACCGCGTGGCGTTCCACCGTGTAGCCGAGGGCTTCCAGCAGCTCGGCGGCGCGCGCCGCGTGGGGGGCGCAGTCGCCGGGGGGGTTGTCGGAAGGCACCTTCACCAGCTCCGCCAGGAACTGGCGCTGGGCTTCCGCGCGCGCGGCGATCAGGCTGCGGAGGGTGTCGGCGTCGGCGGTGGACATGACGTCTTCCTTGTTCTTGGGGCGGGCGATTTCTTGGGGCGGGCGATTTTTTGGGGCGGGCGATGGCCCACCGGTTCTGTCGTTCTACGGCTGAGGAGGGGTCCGGCCTATTTGCCGGCGGCCCAGGCCTTCAGCATTGCCCGGTCCTCGTCGGAGAGCTCGGTGATGTTGTTGGGCGGCATGGCATGGGTGAGGCCGGCCTGAACGAGGATGAGGCTGCGGTTCTTGTGGATCGCCTCCGCCGTGTCGAGCAGCACGCCGCGCGGGGCGATGGTGAAGCCCTCATACACCGGCTCGGCGGCGTGGCACATGGCGCAGCGGCCCATGACGATGTTCTGCACGTCGACCGGCACGTCCACTGCCGGCCCGCTCTTCGCGTAAGCCGGGGTGACCATCGGCGGCAGGCCCAGCGCCATGCGGCCAGCGGCGGTGGTGGTGGCCGAAATGAAGACCGCGAGGATCAGGCACAGCGCCGCCACCAGCCAGCACCACGCCTTGTCGCCGCGCCCGGCGTGCCGCTCGTTGTAGAAATAGCGGATCACCGTGCCCGCCACGAGCGCCAGCCCCACGATGACGAAGGCGTAGGGCGTGGAATAGGTGAGCGGATAATGGTTGGAGATCATCAGGAAGACGACGGGCAGCGTGAAATAGTTGTTGTGCCCGGAGCGGAGCTTGGCGGTCTTGCCGTAATAGGGGTTCGGCACCTCGCCCGCCTTCAGCGCCGCCACCACCTTGTGCTGGTTGGGGATGATGACGAAGAAGACGTTGCCGCTCATGATGGTCGCCATCAGCGCGCCGGTGTGGATGAAGGCGGCGCGGGGCGAGAAGACCTGCTGGTAGAGGAAGGCCGCCAGCACCACGCCGGCGAACACGATGATGCCCACCACCATCGGCTTGTCGCCGAGCTTCGAGCGACAGAGCTGGTCATAGGCGATCCACCCCGCCGCGAGGCCGCCAAGGCCGATGACGAGGGCGGTGATGGGCTTCAGGTTCATCACCGCCGGATCGATCAGGAAGATCGAGGACTGGTAGTAATAGACCCAGATGAGCAGGAAGAAGCCGGTGATCCAGGTGGCGTAGGACTGCCACTTGTGCCAGCCCAGCTCCTCGGGCAGGAAATCCGGCGCGACCAGATACTTCTTCACCTGGTAGAAGCCGCCGCCATGCACCTCCCACGCCTCGCCGCCCTTGCCGGGGGGAATGTCGGCGCACGCCTTCAGGCTGGCGTCGAGGTGCATGAAGTAGAAGGACGAGCCGATCCACGCCATGCCGGCGATGATGTGCGTCCAGCGCAGCAGCAGGCTGCCGTACTCGTGGAGGATGGGTTCCATTGACGTATCAGATCCCGTGGCTGGAAGAGGATGGGGCGCTCGCGCCCGTCACGCCCGCCGGCTGGGACCATTGGCCCCGGTCCGCGGCGTAGGTATCGTTCTTGTGGCGTCGGTGGAGAGGTGACGAAGCGTGCTGGAGAACATGAAGGCCTTCGTCGCCTCGGTGGAGAGCGAGAGCTTCTCGGAGGCCGGGCGCCGCCTGCACCTGTCGGCCAACGTGGTCAGCCACCGCATCCAGATGCTGGAGAAGCACCTGGGCTGCCGGCTCTTCAACCGCACCACCCGCCGCATGAGCCTGACCGAGCAGGGGCGCGTCTATTACGAGGCCATCACCGAGGCGCTGCGTCTCATCGAGGCGGCGGAGAGCAATGTCTCCGAGCTTGGCGCCCTGCCGCGCGGCGCGCTGCGCGTCACCGCGCCGCTGCATCTCGGCCGGCGGCTGGTGGCGCAGGTGGCGGCGCGCTACCAGGAAGCCCATCCCGAGATCGACGTGCGCCTGCGCCTGTCGGAACATACCCTCGACCTCATCGCCGAATCCATCGACGTGGCGCTGCGCCTCGCCACCTTCGAGGATTCGAGCATGATCATGCGCAAGGTCACGCAGGTCGAGCGCATTTTGTGCGCTGCACCCAGCTATCTCGAACGGGCCGGCGTGCCGAGGCGGCCGCAGGATCTGCTCACCCATCAATGCCTCCTTCTGCGGTTCGCGAGCCTTCGGGAATTGCGCTGGATGCTGACCGACGAGGGCCGGGACCTCGCCGTTCCCGTCACCGGCCATCTGGAGGCCGACGACGGCGACGTGCTGACGGTGTGGGCCGTCGAGGGCCGCGGCATCGTGGTGAAGCCGCGGTTCGAGGTGGCGGAGGCCCTCGCGGACGGCCGCCTCGTGCCGCTGCTGGAGAAGAACCCGCCGAAGCCGGCGACGCTGGCGGTGCTCTACCCCGCCCGCCAGCTTGTGCCGCTGAAGGTGAAGGCCTTCGCCGACATGCTGGTGGACGAGGGCCGGCGCTATATCGCCCGCGAGCTGGCCAAGATCGGGGAGCGGCTGCCGGCCTGAGCCTTTCGACACGGACAGGCACCCACTCCCCGGCTTGTCCCTGACCGGACCTCAGTGCGCCTCGGCCTGCTTGGCGGCGGCGACGATCTCCTCGGTGGAGCTCTTCTTCACGCCGTTGAAGAAGACGTTGAGCACGACCGCGACGATGGCGCAGAGCAGGATGCCGCTCTCCAGCAGCGGGTGCAGCTCATGCGGCAGCGCCTTGAAGAAGTTGGGCGACACCAGCGGGATCATGCCGAAGCCCACCGAGATGGCGACGATGAAGAGGTTGTTGCGGTTGGTCTTGAAATCGACGCCGGTGAGGATGCGCGCGCCGGTGGCAGCCACCATGCCGAACATCACGAGACCCGCGCCGCCGAGCACCACCTGGGGCACCGCCTCCACCAGCGCGGCCATCTTCGGCAAGAGGCCGAGGCCGAGCATGATGATGCCGCCCGTCACCGTGACCCAGCGCGAGCGCACGCCGGTGACGCCGACGAGGCCCACGTTCTGCGAGAAGGAGGTGTAGGGGAAGGTGTTGAAGATACCGCCCAGTAGCGTGCCCACCCCATCGGCGCGCAGGCCACGGGCCAGGGCCTTCTCGTCCACCGGCTTGCCGGTCATGTCGGAGAGGGCGAGGAACATGCCGAGGGATTCGATCATCACCACGATCATCACGATGCACATGGTGATGATGGGGACGAGGTGGAACGTGGGCATGCCGAAGTGGAATGGCAGGATGAGGCCGAACCACGGGGCCGCCGCCACCTTCTCGAAATGCATGATGCCGAGGGCGGAGGCCAGGACCGCGCCGGCGACGATGCCGAGGAGCACCGCCACATTGGCGACGAAGCCCTTGCCGAAGCGGATCAGGGCGATGATCACCAGCAGCACGAAGAAAGCGATGCCGAGGCCCTGGAGCTGCCCGTATGCCGCGTTTTGAACCAGCACAGTCTTGCCATCGATAACCTGGGGCGGCAGATACGGCTGACCTCCGCCCGCCCAATGGATGCCCACCCGCATCAGGGAGATGCCGATCACCATGATGATGGTGCCCGTCACCACTGGCGGGAACAGCGGCAGCAGCCGCGAGATGAAGGGGGCGACGATGATGCCGAAGATGCCGGCCGCGATCACCGAGCCATAGATGCCGAGGATGCCGATGGACGGATCGTTCGCCATCGACAGCATGGGGCCGACGGACGCGAAGGTGACGCCCATCATCACCGGCAGGCGGATGCCGACGCCGAGGAAGCCGAGGCATTGCGCGAGGGTCGCGAGGCCGCAGGCGAACAGGTCCGCGGAGATCAGGAACGCCACCTGCTCCGGCGGCAGCTTCAGCGCGCGGCCGATGATGAGCGGCACGGCTACCGCACCCGCATACATGACGAGCACATGCTGGAGGCCAAGCACCGCGAGTTTCGGTGTCGGCAAAACTTCATCTACGGGA
>JAYSCE010000285.1:0-5853 GCA_041915035.1 Xanthobacter sp. | reverse complement strand
CCGATCTCGCCGGCGATCTCGCCGGAGTGCTGGAGCGGCATGGCGAGGGCGGACGACGCTTCGAGGCCGCCTTCTTCCGCAGCGATGGCGCGGTGCGGCGGGTGGCGGCGGGCACGGCGGCACCGCTCCGTGATGGTGCCCGCCTTACCGGCCTTTTCCACGAGCGGCTGGCTGCGCTGGCCGATCCGCTCGACCCCGGCTTCGGCTATGACGTGATCCGCCTGTCCGTCACCGCCGCCGAACCGCTGGCCGCCACCCAGTCCGGCTTCGGCACCGAGCCCGCGGGCGCGGGGCTGGACCAGTTGGTGGACACCCTCTCCGCCCGGCTCGGGCCGCGCCGCGTCACCTGCCTCGCCGCGCAAGACAGCCATATTCCCGAGCGCGCCGCCATGCGGGTGCCAGCGCAAAAGGCATGGCGCAGCAGGGAAGCGCTCGCGCACGACTGGGCCGAGCCGGCCGCCGCCGATGCCCCCCTCGCCCGCCCGCCCGCCCTGTTTCCCGTGCCCGAGCCGGTGGAAACGCTGGCCCAGGTGCCGGACGGCCCGCCCCTGCGGTTCCGCTGGCGGCGCGTGCTGCACGAGGTGGCGCGGGCCGAGGGGCCGGAGCGCATCGCCCCCGAATGGTGGACCGCCCTCGATGGCAACCGGCCAAGCCTGACGCGGGACTATTTCCGCGTGGAGGATACGCAAGGTCGGCGCTTCTGGCTCTATCGCGAAGGCACCTACGGGCGGGAGACGTCGGCGCCCCGCTGGTTCCTGCACGGCCTGTTCCCGTGAGCGAGCCCGTCTATGCCGAATTGGCGGCGGCCTCGCATTTCTCCTTCCTGCGGGGGGCAAGCGCGCCGGCCCATCTGGTGCGCACCGCTGTCGGCCTCGGTCTCGACGGCCTCGGCATCGCCGACCGCAACACGGTGGCCGGCGTGGTGCGGGCCTATAGCGCGCTGGAGGATCTGCGCACCCTCGACGAGGATCTGGAAGCCGACGATCCCGAGGCGGATGCCAAGCGCGCCGTCGCCGCCCGCGCCCGCGCCTTCCGGCTGGTGACGGGAGCGCGACTCGTCTTCTGCGACGGCACGGCGGACACCATCGCCTATCCCTCGACCCGCGCCGGCTGGGGCCGGCTCTGCCGCCTGCTGACCATCGGTAACCGGCGGGCGAAGAAGGGCGACTGCCATCTGTCCCTCGCCGACCTCCTCGCCGATGCCCGCGACCTGATGCTCATCGTGCTGCCCGGCGAAGAGGCAAGCGATCTTCCCCCCCTCCTCTCCCGCCTCGCGGAGGCCGCCCCCGGCGCGGTGTGGCTCGGCGTCGACATGCCGTTCTCCGGCGCCGACCGCCGGCGCCTTGCTGCCCTCAGGGCCTGCGCACGCACGACCGGCGTGCCGCTGCTGGCGGTGAACGAGGTGCTCTACGCGACGCCGCAGGAGCGCGATCTGCAGGACATCCTCACCTGCGTGCGCGAGGGCACCACCATCGCCGAGGCGGGGCGGCGGCTCCTGGCGAACGCCGAGCGCCACCTCAAGCCCGCCGCCGAGATGGCCCGCCTGTTCCGCGATGCTCCCGAGGCGGTGGCGGAGACGGCGGCGCTCCTCGCCCGCATCGATTTCACTCTTAAGGAGCTGAAATACGACTATCCCGAGGAGCCGGTGCCCCCAGGCTGGACGCCGCAGGCGTGGTTGGAGGAGTTGACCTGGCGATGCGCCGCCGTGCGCTATCCCGCCGGCATCCCCGAGAAGGTGCAGAAGCTGCTGAAGGAGGAGCTGGCCCTCATCCGGCAGCTCGAATACGCTCCCTATTTCCTCACAATCCACGACATCGTTCGCTTCGCCGAAAACCGGGGCATCCTCTGCCAGGGGCGCGGCTCGGCGGCCAATTCCGCCGTATGCTACGTGCTCGGCATCACCGCCGTGGACCCTAACGACAACGACCTCCTCTTCGCCCGCTTCATCTCCGCCGAACGGCGCGAGCCGCCGGATATCGATGTGGATTTCGAGCACGAGAAGCGTGAGGAGGTGATCCAGCACATCTACGAGAAATACGGCCGCCACCGCGCCGGCATCGTCGCCACCGTCATCCACTATCGCCCGCGCAGCGCCATCCGCGACGTAGGCAAGGCCCTCGGCCTCACCGAGGATGTGACGGCGCGCCTCGCCTCCACCCAGTGGGGCAGCTGGGGTCGCGACATTTCCGACGCGCACATCCGCGAGGCGGGGCTGGACCCCTCAAATCCCTTCATCCGCCGCGCGGTGGATCTGGCCGGCCGCTTGATGGGCGCGCCCCGCCACCTCTCCCAGCATGTGGGCGGCTTCGTCCTCGCCCGTGAGCGGCTGGATGACACCGTGCCCATCGCCAATGCGGCCATGGCGGACCGCACCTTCATCGAATGGGACAAGGACGACATCGACGTGCTCGGCCTGATGAAGGTGGATGTGCTGGCGCTCGGCATGCTCACCTGCATCCGCAAGGCGCTCGACCTGATGCACGAGCACGAGGGCATCGACTGGGGCCTCGCCGACGTGCCGCGCGAGCAACAGGACGTCTACGCCATGCTCCAGCGCGGGGATTCCATCGGCGTCTTCCAGGTGGAGAGCCGCGCCCAGATCAACATGCTGCCGCGCCTGAAGCCGAAGGAATTCTACGATCTCGTGATCCAGGTCGCCATCGTGCGGCCAGGGCCGATCCAGGGCGACATGGTCCACCCCTATCTCAGGCGCCGCAACGGGCTGGAGGCGGTGGACTATCCCTCCCCCTCCCCGGACTTCGGCGACAAAGACGAGCTTCGGGTGGTGCTCGGCAAAACCATGGGCGTACCGCTTTTCCAGGAGCAGGCCATGAAACTCGCCATGGTCGCCGCCTGCTTCTCCGACAAGGAGGCGAACCGCCTGCGCCGGGCCATGGCCACTTTCCGCAATCTCGGCACCATCCAGGAATTCGAAAGCATGATGGTGGAGCGCATGGTGGCGCGCGGCTACAAACGCGACTTCGCCCAGCGCTGCTTCGAGCAGATCAAGGGCTTCGGTAGCTACGGCTTTCCCGAAAGCCATGCCGCCTCCTTCGCCAAGCTCGTCTACATCTCCTCCTACATCAAGTGCCGCCACCCGGCGGCTTTCGCCTGCGCACTGCTCAACGCCCAGCCCATGGGTTTCTACGCCCCGGCGCAGATCGTGCGCGATGCCCGCGAGCATGGGGTGGAGGTGCGGCCCGTGGACGTCAATTTCAGCCATCACGACAACACGCTGGAACGGCGGGAGGATGGTGCTCTCGCCCTCCGCCTCGGCTTCCGGCAGGTGGATGGTTTCCACGCCGACTGGGGCGAGCGCTTGGCCGCCGCCCGCGCGGTTCCCTTCGTGAGCATAGAGGATCTCGCCCGCCGCGCCCGCCTGCCTACCCGCGCAGTTAAGCTGCTGGCCGATGCCGATGCGTTCCGATCCATGGGCCTCGACCGTCGCGCCGCGCTCTGGCACGCCCGCCGCCTGCCGGACGACGATGCCCTGCCCCTGTTCGCGGCGGCGGACGCCCGGGAGCTGGGCGTCGAAGAGGAGGTGAGGCTACCGCGCATGGCGCGCTCGGAGCACATCGTCGCCGATTACCAGACGGTGCGCCTCTCCCTGAAGGGGCACCCCATGGGCGAATTGCGCGACCATTTCCGGAAAGAGCGCATCCTCACCTGCGCCGAGACGGCCGCGCTGAAGGACGGCGCCTTCGTCCGCAATGCCGGCGTGGTGCTGGTGCGCCAGCGGCCGGGCAACGGCAAGGCCATCTTCATCACAATCGAGGACGAGACCGGCATCACCAACATCGTCCTGTGGGAACGCACGCTGGAACGCTTCCGCCGGGAGGTGATGGGCGCACGCCTGCTACTGGTGGAAGGGCGCATCCAGAAGAGCCCGGAGGGCGTCGTCCACCTCATGGCCCAGCGGCTCACTGACCGCACTGCCGACCTCGCCTTGCTCTCCAGGGTGCGACAGCCGCGGATGGAGGTCGCGCGGGCCGACGAGTTCGCCCACCCCCAGCATCCGCGCAAGCATCCACGTGACGTTAGGGTACTGCCCAAGTCCCGGGATTTTCACTGAACTCCGAAATCGGGATGCGAAGAGGTATCCAGCAGCCCAAGTCCGCGTGGCGGCAGGCGAAAACACGGTATTTCGGGCAAAAAAGGCACCGCAGCCCCGCACGCTTCACGATTTATCCACAAAAACCCGTGAGGCTTCACGGCACATGGAACCAAAGGCCGGGATACCGTCGCCGTGAAGCCGCTCCTCATCGTTACCGGATTTGTGGCTGCCGCCGCCGTGGGCGCCGGCATGGCCATCAGCCCGCTCCTGTCGGCCAAGGACGACGGCCCCGCGACCACCCAATCCATTTCCCAGCCGGCGACCCAGGCTTCCGGGCAGGCTGCCCAAGGCAAGCCCGCGACCGCCGCGCAAAAGACTGCGGCCAGCGCAACCCAGCCGGTAGCGGCCCCCGCTGCCGAGCCCGCCGCGCCCCCGCCGGTGCCCCCGCGCAAGAATTACACCTACAAGTCGTTCGACGTGGATGGCTCCTACATCGCCATGACCTTCGACGACGGTCCGAACCCGGAGACGACCCCGCGGCTGCTTGAGATCCTACGCCAGCGCAACATCAAGGTGACCTTCTTCGTGCTCGGCAACATGGTCGCCAAGCATCCCGAAGTGCTGAAGATGATCGCCGACGAGGGCCACGAGATCGGCAGCCATTCCTGGAGCCATCCGCAGCTCACCCGCATCAGCCAGGCGGCGGTCGACAAGGAACTGGGCAACACCTCGGAAGCGATCTTCCAGGTCACCGGCAAGCGCCCGATATACCTGCGCCCGCCCTACGGCTCGATGAAGCCGTCACTGCGCAGCTACATCGAAGACAAGTACGGCCTCACCATCGTCAACTGGTCGGTGGATCCCAACGACTGGAAAAATCGCAATAGCCAGGCGGTGCACGACGCCATCATGGCGCAGGTGAAGCCGGGCGCCATCGTGCTGTCGCACGACATCTATGCCACCACCGTGGATGCCATGCCGCGCATCCTCGATGAACTGGCCGCCAAAGGCTACAAGTTCGCGACGCTGTCGCAGATGGTGGCCATGGATAAGCCGCTCAAGGTGGCCCTGGCCGCCCCCGGAGCCGCCGCCAAGAAGCCCAAACCCAATGGCGCGAAGCCGGATGCGGCGAAGCCCGCCGGCACGCCCAAGCCGGCCGCCGCTTCGGCACCGAAGCCGGCTGCGGCGCCTGCTCCGGCTCGCAGCGCCGGCGTCTACTGACGCGAAAGCCTTTCCACGCGAGCGGCGCTCCCGGTTTCGGGGGCGCCGTTTTCGTTTGGCGGCCGGTCAGTCCTCGGTCGAGTGGCCATGTCCGTGATGGTCGTGGTGGTGGTGTGCGTCCGGCGCCGGAAGGGTCACGCCGAATGTCTTCACCAGATCGTCCACCTGAGCCGGCGACAGATAGCGCGGGTTGAGGCCGCGCAACAGCAGGTAGAGCTTCGCGGTCTCCTCCAGTTCCTCGGTGGCGAACACCGCCGCCTCCAGCGTATCGCCGGCCACCACCGGGCCGTGGTTTGCGAGCAGCACGGACGAATAGCGCCCCGCGAGTCCCCGGATGGCATCGGCGACGGCAGGATCGCCCGGCCGATAATAAGGCAGCAGCGCAGTCTGCCCGGCCCGCATGAGATAATAGGGCGTCACGGGCGGCAGCGCGGCCCGGGGATCGATCTCCGGCAGCATGGTGAGTGCCACCGAGTGGGTCGAGTGTAGATGCACGATGGCCCGGGCCGTGCCACGGGTCTCGTAAAGCGCGGAATGCAGCGGGATTTCCTTCGTGGGCTTGTCGCCGCTGAGGAGCC
>JAYSCE010000284.1:1086-5875 GCA_041915035.1 Xanthobacter sp. | reverse complement strand
GGTCACCATCCGCCTGCTCGACCCGCCGCTGCACGAATTCCTGCCCCACACGGCGGAAGAGACGGCGGAGGTGGCGAAAAGCCTGGGCGTGGACATCGAACGGGTGGAGCGGCGCTACAAGGAGCTGCACGAAGTGAACCCGATGCTCGGGTTCCGCGGCTGCCGCATCGCCATCGCCTTCCCCGAGATTGCCGAGATGCAGGCCCGCGCCATCTTCGAGGCGGCCGTCATTGCCGCCAAGAAGACCGGCGAGATGGTGGTGCCCGAGGTGATGGTGCCCCTCATCGCCACCAAGGCCGAGTTCGACATCGTGGACAAGGTCATCCGCGACACCGCCGCGGCGGTGGAGAAGGAGACCGGCGCCACCCTCACCTTCCAGGTGGGCACCATGATCGAATTGCCCCGCGCCGCATTGCGCGCGGAGGAGATCGCCAGGGGCGCCGAATTCTTCTCCTTCGGCACCAACGATCTCACCCAGACCTGCTTCGGTGTGTCCCGCGACGACGCCGGCACCTTCCTTGGCCCCTATGTCCAGAAGGGCATCCTGGAGGTGGACCCCTTCGTTTCCATCGACGTGGACGGCGTGGGCGAGCTGGTGAAGATCGGCGTGGAGCGCGGCCGCAAGTCGCGTCCCGACATCAAGCTCGGCATCTGCGGCGAGCACGGCGGTGATCCCGCCTCGGTGGCTTTCTGCCACGAGGTGGGGCTCAACTACGTGTCCTGGTCGCCCTTCCGCGTGCCGATCGCCCGCCTCGCGGCGGCGCAGGCGGCGCTGAAGAAGTGAGCGATCTGAGCGCCGCGCGCTTAAGCCCGCGCGGCGTCTGAGCGTTGCCCCTTGGCTTCGGTCGAAGACCGATGCCGACGGCAAGATTTTAAAGGCCGCCTCCGGGCGGCCTTTTTGCGTTGCGCCGCACCCATTCGCGAGCGTGGCCGGAACCACAGGCCGGGTGTACCGTTTCTCTCGCGCCCCCACGCGAGCGGGGCGGTTTCGCGGAGGACACCATGCAGGACGCGCAAGTGGGCTGGATTGCCGCCATCATCATCGGCGGCTTCGCCGGATGGTTCGCCTCCATGTTCATGAAGAGCGACACCGGGCTCTTCACCAACATCATCCTCGGCATCATCGGCGCCGCCATCGCCAGCTTCCTGTTCGGGCTGCTGGGCGTGGGCTTCGCCGGCTGGCTCGGCTATCTCGTCGCCGGCTTCGTCGGCGCGTGCATCCTCATTGCCGGGGCACGGGCGATCAGACGCTGACCGCCCGCCCTTTGGCGGCTCACTGAACGAAGGTGTTCACCAGCGAGCCGATGCCGGCGATCTCGATCTCGATGGTGTTGGTCGGCTCCTTCATGGTGCCGACCCCCACCGAGGTGCCGCAGGCGATGAGGTCGCCCGGGTTCAGCGTCATCTCCTTCGAAATCAGCGACACCAGCAGCGCCGGCGGGAAGATCATGTCGGCGAGCGGGTAGTTCTGCCGCTCCTGCCCGTTGAGGATTGTGCGCACGCGCGCCGCGGCGGGGTCGAAATCCGTGACGATCCAGGGGCCGAACGGGCCGTAGCCGTCGATACCCTTGGCCCGCGCCCACTGGGGGAAGGTCGGATCGCGGTTCAGGATGTCGGCGGCGGTGATGTCGTTGACCACCGTATAGCCGAAGATGCCCGCGGCAGCTTCCGTCTCGTACACGTTGGTCAGCGTCTTGCCGATGACGATGCCCAGCTCGCCCTCATAGACCGTCTTGCCCTCATAAGAGGCCGGCCGGCGCACCACCGAGCCGGGCGCGGAGACGGAGGTGGTCGCCTTCAGCAGATAGAGCGGCTCGGCCGGCTCGGCCACCTTCAGCTTGGCCGCCAGCTCATGGAAGTTGTTCCACAGCGCGACGATCTTGGTGGGCGCGCAGGGCGCCTCCAGCGCCACATCGGCGAGCTTGAGCGTGGCACCGGTGGCGGTCGCGCCCGCGAACATGCAGCCCTCTTGCACGGCGATGGTGTCGCCCTCAAGCGTGCCGAAGCCGGTCTTTCCGTCGGCGGCGAAGCGCAGCCAGGTGGTCATGGGTGTTTCCTCTGGATGATTGTTCTGTAAGGCCTGCGCTCAAAGAGCTGCCGTCATGGCCGGGCTTGTCCCGGCCATCCACGTGGCTCGGCCGGGAATTTTCCGCAGGTAAAGGCACCATCGGCCCGACGTGGATGCCCGGGACCAGCCCGGGCATGACCCCCGTTTTGGGGGAACAGCGCCCCGCAAGGGAGCCGCAGCCGTCTCAGCCCTTCAGCACCTCGACCAGGGTCTTGCCGAGGCGCGCCGGCGAGGGAGACACGCGGATGCCCGCCGCCTCCATGGCCGCGATCTTGTCCTCGGCGCCGCCCTTGCCGCCGGAGATGATGGCACCCGCATGGCCCATGCGGCGGCCGGGAGGGGCCGTGCGGCCGGCGATGAAGCCGACCATCGGCTTCTTGCGGCCCTTCTTCGCCTCGTCGGCAATGAACTGGGCCGCGTCCTCCTCGGCGGAGCCGCCGATCTCGCCGATCATGATGATGGATTCGGTCTTCGGGTCGGCGAGGAACAATTCCAGCACGTCGATGAATTCCGTGCCCTTCACCGGGTCGCCGCCGATGCCCACCGCCGAGGTCTGGCCCAGGCCTTCCTGCGAGGTCTGGAACACCGCCTCGTAGGTCAGCGTGCCGGAGCGCGAAACGACGCCCACCGAGCCGGTCTTGAAGATGTTGGCGGGCATGATGCCGATCTTGGCCTGCCCTGCCGTCACGATGCCGGGGCAGTTCGGACCCACGAGGCGCGACTTCGAGCCGGAGAGCGCGCGCTTCACCTTCACCATGTCGAGCACCGGAATGCCCTCGGTGATGCAGACGATGAGCGGGATTTCCGCGTCGATGGCTTCCAGGATGGCGTCGGCCGCGCCGGCCGGCGGCACGTAGATCACTGAGGCGTCGGCGCCGGTGGCTTCCTTCGCCTCCAGCACGGTGTCGAACACCGGCAGGCCGAGGTGCACCGATCCGCCCTTTCCGGGGGAGGTGCCGCCCACCATCTTCGTCCCGTACATGATCGCCTGCTCGGCGTGGAACGTGCCGTTCTTTCCGGTGAAGCCCTGGGTGATGACCCGGGTGTTGGCGTCGATCAGCACGGACATCACGCAGCTTCCTTCTTCACGGCCGCGACGATCTTCTGCGCCGCATCGTCGAGATCATCGGCGGGGATCACATTGAGCCCGGATTCACGGATGATCTTCTTGCCCTCGTCCACGTTCGTGCCGGCGAGGCGCACCACCAGCGGCACCTTCAGCCCCACCTGCCGCACGGCGGCGATGACGCCCTCGGCGATCACGTCGCAGCGCATGATGCCGCCGAAGATGTTCACGAGGATGCCCTCGACATTCGGATCGGCGGTGATGATCTTGAACGCCGCCGTCACCTTCTCCTTGGTGGCGCCGCCGCCCACGTCGAGGAAGTTGGCCGGCTCCATGCCGTAGAGCTTGATGATGTCCATGGTCGCCATGGCGAGTCCCGCGCCGTTGACCATGCAGCCGATGGTGCCGTCGAGCGCGATATAGGAGAGATCGTAGCGCGAGGCCTCGATCTCCTTGAAGTCTTCTTCGCTCTCGTCGCGCAGCTGGGCCACGTCCGAGTGACGGAAGAGCGCGTTGGAATCAAAGCCCACCTTGGCGTCGAGGCAGACCAGGCGGCCGTCCTTGGTCACCACCAGCGGGTTGATCTCCAGAAGGCTCATGTCCTTCTCGGTGAAGGCCTTGAAGAGATTGGCGGTGAGCGCGCCGGCCTGCTTGGCGAGATCCCCGGTCAGGCCGAGCGCCTGCGCCACCTTGCGGCCGTGCAGGGGCTGCACGCCGGTGGCGGGGTCCACGGAGAAGGTCACGATCTTTTCAGGCGTGGAATGCGCCACCTCTTCGATATCCATGCCGCCTTCGGTGGAGACCACGAAGGCAACCCGCGAGGTCACGCGGTCCACCAGCATGGAGAGATAGAATTCCTTGTCGATGAGCGCGCCTTCCTCGATGTAAAGGCGGTTCACCTGCTTTCCGTCGGCGCCGGTCTGCAGCGTCACGAGCGTATTGCCGAGCATCTCGGCAGCATTGGCCTTCACGTCGGCGGCGGTCTTGACCACGCGGACACCACCCTTGGCGCCCTCGGGAAGCTCCTTGAACTTGCCCTTGCCGCGTCCACCGGCGTGGATCTGCGCTTTCACCACGAAGGCGATGCCGCCCAGCTTGCCGGCCGCGGTCTCGGCCTCTTCGGGGGTGAAGGCGGGAAAGCCTCGGGAGACCGGCACGCCGAAATCGCGGAGGATGGCCTTGGCCTGGTATTCGTGAATGTTCATCGGGGTTTCCTCCCTCGTCGAGGGCCGCGTTTGCCGCGGTTCGAGTGCGCTTTGGCTGCACGTTACGACGAAAGTCGCAGTCTGCACCCAATCGCGCGCACGCTCCAGTGCGACACGACGCCAGTGGGGGCGCCAGTGAAAGCGCGAGGCGTGACGCACTCGGCGAGGTGAATTTCGCGGGCCGTCCTCGCGGACGAAAGATGGCCTCTCCCCTCAGGGGCGGCGCGGAAGCCGGCGGCCGGAGCGCTCAGCGCATTGGGCAAGGCCGGGAAACAGGGATCGCCCCGCCGGACGATCAGACCTCGAACATAGATTCCGGCGTCATGGCCGGGCTTGTCCCGGCCATCCACGTGGGATGGCCGGGATCAATTCGTGGAAGACTGCGCCGTCGGCGCGACGTCGATGGCCGGGGCCACCCCGGGCCAGACGGCCGCACCTAACCGGCGCCGG
>JAYSCE010000284.1:0-1076 GCA_041915035.1 Xanthobacter sp. | reverse complement strand
AACCCCTCAAATCAGACCACGCGACCTTCGTGCATGGACTTGATCTGCTCCTGCGAGTAGCCGAGCTCCGCCAGCACCTCGTCGGTGTGCTCGCCGAGCAGCGGGGAGCCGGTGATCTCGACCGACATGTCGGAGAACTTGATCGGGCTGCCGACCGTCAGGTACTTGCCGCGCTGCTTGTGATCGACTTCCACGATGGTGCCGCTCTCACGCAGGGACTTGTCCTCGGCGATCTCCTTCATGGTGAGCACCGGGGCGCAGGGGATGTCGAACTTCCGCAGGATGTCCACCGCCTCGAACTTGGTCTTGTCGGCGAGCCACGCCTCGATCACCGCGAAGATGTCGAAGATCTTGTCCTGGCGGGCGCGGGCGGTGTTGTAGGCCGGATCGTTGATCCACTCGGGCTTGCCGATGGCTTCCGCCACCTTGCCCCAGGCCTGCTCCTGCACGGTGAAGTAGATATAGGCGTTGGGATCGGTCTCCCAGCCCTTGCACTTCAGCACCCAGCCGGGCTGGCCGCCGCCGCCCGCGTTGCCGCCGCGCGGAACCACGTCCGAGAACGTGCCGTGCGGGTACTGCGGGTATTCCTCGAGGTAGCCCACGCGGTCGAGGCGCTGCTGGTCGCGCAGCTTCACGCGGCAGAGGTTGATGACCGCATCCTGCATGGACACGGCGACCTTCTGGCCCTTGCCGGTCTTGTTGCGGGCGTGCAGCGCGGTGAGGATGCCGATGGCGAGGTGCATGCCGGTGTTGGAGTCACCGAGCGCCGCGGCGGAGACGGTGGGGGGGCCGTCCCAGAAGCCGGTGGTGGAGGCCGCGCCGCCGGCGCACTGCGCCACGTTCTCGTAGACCTTCAGGTCTTCGTAGTGGTGGCCGTCGGAGAAGCCCTTCACCGAGGCGACGATCATGCCCGGGTTCAGCTCGTTGATGTGCTCCCAGGTGAAGCCCATGCGATCGAGGGCGCCGGGGGCGAAGTTCTCGACGAGGACGTCGCTCTCCTTGATGAGCTTCGTCAGCACTTCCTTGCCTTCCTGGGTCTTGGTGTCCAGGGTCAGGGAGCGCTTGTTGGAGTTCAG
>JAYSCE010000283.1:4325-5884 GCA_041915035.1 Xanthobacter sp. | reverse complement strand
CCATCGCGGTGGTGCTGGCGGGGGCGGTCGCCTTGGCGCGGTGAGGGCGAACCCGTTGCAACAGTTTGGCCGAAAAACCGCCTGAACTGTTGATTGCCTTGGCCAGAAACAAAAAAGCCGGCGCCGCCCTTGCGAGGCGGCGCCGGCCCTTGAGCGTTGAGGCTTACTTCACCAGCGGGCAGTTGCCGTCCTTGAGGGGGCGGAAGGCCTCGTTGGCGGGGATGGTGGAGACCACCTCGAACAGGTCCCACTCGCCCTTGCTGTCGGCGGGCTTCTTCACCTTCAGGAGGTACATGGGGTGGGTGGCGCGGCCGTCG
Organism: Xanthobacter sp.; assembly: GCA_041915035.1. Classification (GTDB taxonomy): domain Bacteria; phylum Pseudomonadota; class Alphaproteobacteria; order Rhizobiales; family Xanthobacteraceae; genus Xanthobacter. The sequence continues at coordinate 5,567 of JAYSCE010000283.1, read as the reverse complement.
ATGCGGATCTCGCCCTTGCCGAACAGCGGGTCATTGATCGGCGTGGCGCGCATCTGCTCCATCACCTTGGGCGCGTCCTTGGTCTTGGCGTCCTTGATGGCGTTCAGATAGTGCATGGCGCTGGAATAGACGCCGGCCTGGGCGCTGGTGGGCATCTTGCCGTTGAACTTGGCCCCGAAGCGCTTGGAGAAGGCGCGGGTGTCGTCGTTCAGGTCCCAGTAGAAGGCGTCGGTGAGCACGAGGCCCTGCGCCGCCTGCAGGCCGAGGGCCTTCACGTCGGACGAGAAGATGAGCAGGCCGGCGAGCTGCTGGCCGCCCTGAGTGATGCCGAATTCGGAGGCCTGCTTCACCGCGGTGATGAGGTCGTTGCCGGCATTGGCGAGGCCGATGACCTTGGCGCCGGAGGACTGTGCCTGCAGCAGGAAGGAGGAGAAGTCGGTGTTGGAGAGCGGGTGCTTCACGCTGCCCACCACCTTGCCGCCGGCCGCCTTCACCGCCGCCGAGGCGTCGCGCTCCAGCGCCGCGCCGAAGGCGTAGTCGGCGGTGATGAAGAACCACGGCGAGCCACCCTGCTTGGTGAGCGCAGATCCGGTGCCGTTGGCCAGCGCCCAGGTGTCGTAGGTCCAGTGGACCGTGTTGGGCGAGCACTTGGCGCCAGTCAGGTCGGAGGTGCCGCCGCCCGAGACGAGGAAAATCTTGTTCTTCTCCTTGGTGATGTCGCTCACCGCCAGCGCCACCGAGGAGGTGGTGACGTCCATGACGGCGTCCACATTCTCCTGATCGTACCACTTGCGGGCGATGGAGGCGCCCACGTCCGGCTTGTTCTGGTGGTCGGCGCCCACGACCTCGACCTTGAAGCCCTTGTTCTTGGCCATGAAGTCCTCGGCCGCCATCTGCGCCGCGACCACCGAGCCGGGCCCGGAAATGTCGGCGTAGACGCCGGACATGTCGTTGAGCACGCCAAGCTTCACCGTGGTGTCGTCGGCCCGGGCCGCGCCCGCCAGAAGCGCGCCGATCGCCGCCGCCGCCAACAGCGTGCGCGAGTGCCGCATGATTCCAGACGTCATCGTCTTCCTCCCTCTTTCATCGCGGATGCGGTGCGCGGGAACGCCTTTGGCGGCACCGTGGCGGCGCCGTCCTCCCCGGTTCGTCAGCGCGTTGCTGAACCGTTTCGCATCTCGCTACCACGCTAACGGAGCGCGAGCCGCCCCGCCAGTTGTGCCTTAGACCAAGGGCGTAACC
>JAYSCE010000283.1:0-4315 GCA_041915035.1 Xanthobacter sp. | reverse complement strand
GGACACGCCGGCGAAGGCGCCGTCAACCAGCTCGGCGACGAGGAGGCGGCCGGGGTCCACCGGGCCGGGCAGCGTCACCTGCCCGAAGGGCACGCGGCGGAAGCCGAAGCGGGCGTAATAGGGTTCGTCCCCCACCAGAACGACGAGCCGGTGGCCCTGCTGCCGCGCCACATCGAGCGCATGCTCCATCAGCCGCGCGCCGATGCCCACCGACTGGAACGGCGGCTCCACCGTGAGCGGGCCGAGGAGGAGGGCGGGCGTCTTGCCGATGCTGATCCGCGTCAGCCGCACCGATCCCACCAGCATGGTGCCGACCCGCGCGGTGAAGGAAAGCGCCCGCTCGTGCCCCGTCTGCTCCCGGATGCGGAAGGCGGTGCGGGCGAACCGGCCGGGGCCGAAGGTGCGCTCATGCAGCCGGTCGATGGCCGCGTCGTCGGCCGCCGTCTCGACGGCGATGGAGAGGGGAAGCTCGGTCATAAGGGGAAACTCGCAGGGCAGGGCAGAAGGCCCGCAAGTTCGGCGGGCCGGCTTCAGGCAGGCGTGACGGCGCGTGCGCGGAGGCGCACGGTGTCCTGTCGTCGTCGCTGAAGCCGAAGGCCCATAAGTCCCTCACGAGAAAGGCGGGCGGATAGCATGGCCCGCGCGGAAGGTCCAGCGGGGGGTGTGCCCCCGCATCAAGGCAAGCGTCGCCGATGATGCCGGCCCTCAAGCCTTATAAATCCACCCATACCGATCCAGCAGCGCGGCGCCCTGCCGGCGCAGCACCAGGTCGCGGGCCAGGCGGGGGGCGCCGGAGAGGTGGTAGACCATGCCGTTGCGCCGCGCCTCGGACTGGATGCGCGCGGTGCGGCCGAGGCGCTCGGACTCGTAGGCCTTGAGGGCGGAGGCGGCGTCGGTCTCCTTCTGGAGCGCGCGGGCGAGGGCCGCCGCATCCTCGATGCCCTGCGCCGCGCCCTGGGCGAGGAAGGGCAGCATGGCGTGGGCGGCATCGCCCAGCAGCGTCACCCGGCCGGTGCTCCAGCGGGGCAGGGGATCGATGTCGTAGAGGCCCCAGCACAGGAAATGCGGCGCGGCCTTCAGCAGCTCGCGCACTTCCGGCGCCCAGTCGGCGAAGGCGGCGTGGACAGCGGCGCCGTCGCCCGGCGCGCTCCAGCGGGCCACCGGCTCGGTGTGCTTGACGATGGCGACGAGGTTCAGCGTCGCCCCGCCCTTCACCGGATAGACCACGAGGTGCGCATCGCGCCCCATATAGAGCCGCACGTCCGGCGGATGGCGGGCCGGCACGGGGATGGTGGCGCGATAGGCGAGGCGCTGGGCGAATACCGGCGGTTTGGCGACGCCGAGATGCGCCCGCACCGCCGAGCGCACGCCATCGGCACCGACGAGGATGTCCGCGCCGTGGGCGATGAGGTTCTCGCCCTGCTTCACCACCGCCCGCACGCCGCCGAAGGCGGGCTCGACGGCAGTGAGTTCGGAATTGAGCGCGATCAGCACGCCCTCGGCCTCCGCCGCCTCGGCGAGAAGGTTTTGCAGGTCGGCGCGGTGGACCACGAGGAAGGGCGCGCCATAGCGCGAGGCGGCCGGGCCGTAATGGGCGCGGGTGATGGTGGCACCGCTGGCGCCGCTCCGCACATCGAGGGAGCGCGGCGTGACCGCCACCTGTTCGAGGCGCGGCAAAAGGCCGAAATCGCGGAGGATGCGGGTGGCGTTGGGGGTCAGCTGGAGGCCGGCACCCACCTCGCGCAGCTTGCGCGCCTGTTCCACCACCTGGACGGTGAGGCCGGCGCGGCGCAGGGCGATGGCGCAGGCGAGCCCGCCGATACCCGCGCCGACCACCACAGCGCTGCGCGCGGCGGTGCGGGGTTTCGCCCGGAAGGGGATGGGATCGGCCATGGCAGGACCCGGCTCCATGAGGAGCCGGCCGGATAGTCTTTCATTGCGGCGGCGATCAGGCCGCCTCGGTCAGGCCCGAGATCGGGGCGTTGGGCCGGGGAGTTTCAAGCTGTGATCGGGCCACCTGTTCAGGCGGCGGATTTGGCCGCCGGCTCGTCGTGCCACACGGCCGCTTCCGGCTTCGCCTCGCCGGCGCCGAGGGCCGGATTGTAGCGATAGAGCGTGGAGCAGTAGGGGCAGACGTGCTCGTCGTCATCGCCGAGGTCGATGAAGATGTGCGGGTGGTCGAACGGCGGCTTCGCACCGATGCACATGAATTCCTTGCTGCCCACCTCGATGACGGTGACGCCGAGGTCGTTGCAGAAGTGGGGAATGCCGGTGTCCGCCATGGTTCCGCCCATGCTTGTCCAAAAAAGCGCCGCGACCTTAGCGTCTGATGGCCGCCTGCGAAAGGGTCTGGTCCGCGGCAGATCGGCCGGCCATACTGCAGGCGCCGCCCCGTTCCGGGGCCGCGCGGAATCACCATCCGGCCAGGGAGGGGTCACGTCGATGAGCACAGCCATGTTCTCCACCCCTGCCGTGCCACGCGGCATCCTGCGCCGCGCCCACTGCACGGATGTGGTTCCCCGCCAGCCCGGCTCCCGCCGCTAGCTCTCAGCACATCCAAGGGCCCGAGGTCCGCCACCCGCCTGCGCTGATGCGCGGGTAGGGCCTGCCGACGCCCGTGCTTTCCCACTTCGCGGCCAATTGCGCCGCGCGTCCCCGTTCGAATCAGGGACCGGCCCTTGCGCCCCATGCGGCGCGGCCGGATCGTGTCATGTCGTTGTTCCAGACCCACAAGCGCGGGCTGTCGTTCCGCGCCATCTTCGGCTTCCTCTTCGCCCATTGGGCGAAGCGGAAGGGCATCATCGCGGCCACCATGGCGGCGATCCTCGTCTCCACGCTGGCGGAAGTGCTGGTGCCGCTGTTCGCCGGCCGGCTCATCGATGCGCTCTCGTTGGCCGACCGGGACTTGGCCTGGCACATCGCGACCATGGCCTTTCTCGCCATGGTCGGGCTCGGTGTCATCATGGTCAGCGCCCGCCACGTCGCCTACACCGTCATCGTGCGGCTCACCCTGCGCATGATGGCGGACCTCGCGGCGGATGCCTTCGCGCGGGTGCAGCGCTTCTCCTCGGACTGGCACGCCTCCACCTTCGCCGGCTCCACCGTGCGCAAGATTTCGCGCGGCATGTGGTCCCTCGACGTGCTGCACGACACGTTGCTGGTAGCGCTGTTCCCCTCCGTGGTGGCGCTCGCCGGAACGGCGCTGCTGCTCGGCCTGAACTGGCCGGTGCTGGGCGCGGTGGTGGCGGTGGGGGCGGTGGCCTTCATCGGCCTCACGCTCGCTTTGTCGGTCAACTTCGTCGCCCCGGCGGCGCGCCTCTCCAATGCGTGGGACACCCGCGTCGGCGGCGTGCTGGCGGACGCGGTGGGCTGCAACGCCGTGGTGAAGGGCACCGGCGCGGAGGCCCGGGAGGAGGCGCGGCTGACGCGGGTGCTGGGCAAGTGGAACGCCCGCACCTTCCGCACCTGGATGGCGGCGACCTGGGCCGGCACGGCGCAGCTTCTGGCGCTGGTGGCGCTTCAGGCCTCCATCATCGGCACGGCGCTGGTACTGTGGCATCAGGGGCAGGCGAGCGCGGGCGATGTCGCCTATGTGCTCACCTCCTACCTCGTGATCCACTCCTACCTGCGTGACATCGGCATGCACGTCCACAATCTCCAGCGCTCCATGAACGAGCTGGAGGAACTGGTGGAGATCCACCACCAGAAGGTGGGCGTCAGCGATGCCCCGCAGGCCGTGCCGGCCAAGGTGACGGACGGCACGATCGCGTTCGAGAACGTGACCTTCCACTATGGCGGCCACGACAAGCCGCTCTACGAGAACCTCTCCGTGACCATCCCGGCGGGGGAGCGGGTGGGCCTCGTGGGACACTCGGGCTCGGGCAAGACCACGTTCGTGAAGCTGATCCAGCGGATGCACGACGTGACCTCCGGCCGCGTGACCGTGGACGGGCAGGATGTGCGCGATGTCACGCAGGGCTCCCTGCGGCGCGCCATTGCGGTGGTGCAGCAGGAGCCGGTGCTGTTCCATCGCTCGCTGATGGAGAACATCGCCTATGCCCGGCCGGAGGCCTCGTTCGAGGAGATCCGGCGGGCCGCGGAGCTGGCCAATGCGGCCGACTTCATCGGACGTCTGCCGCGCGGCTACGGCACCTTGGTGGGCGAGCGGGGCGTGAAGCTCTCCGGCGGCGAGCGCCAGCGCATCGCCATCGCCCGGGCCTTTCTCGCGGATGCGCCCATCCTGATCCTGGACGAGGCCACCTCCAGCCTCGATTCGGAATCGGAGGTGCTGATCCAGGATGCCATGGAGCGGCTG
>JAYSCE010000282.1:0-5900 GCA_041915035.1 Xanthobacter sp. | reverse complement strand
CGGCGGCGGACGAGGATGGCGGCTTCATCGTCACCGTCGCCATCGCCGACGTCTCGGCCTATGTGCGCCCCGGCACGGCCTTGGACCGCGAGGCGCTTATTCGCGGCAATTCGGTCTATTTCCCCGATCGCGTCGTGCCCATGCTGCCGGAGCGCATCTCCAACGACCTGTGCTCCCTGCGCCCGGACGAGGATCGGCCGGCGCTGGCGGTGCGGCTCGTCATCGGGCCGGACGGGCGCAAGCGCAGCCACAGCTTCCACCGCATTCTCATGCGCTCGGCGGGCAAGCTTGCCTATGCGCAGGCGCAGAACGCCATCGAGGGGCGCACCGACGACACCACCGATCCGCTGGTGGAAGGCGTGCTCAAGCCGCTTTATGCGGCCTATGCCTGCGTGAAGAAGGCGCGCGACGCCCGCCAGCCCCTCGACCTCGACCTGCCCGAGCGCAAGATCATCCTGAAACCCGACGGCACGGTGGACCGGGTGATCGTGCCCGAGCGCCTCGACGCCCACCGGCTGATCGAGGAATTCATGATCCTCGCCAACGTCGCCGCCGCCGAGACGCTGGAGGAGAAGAAGACCCCCCTCATCTACCGCGTCCATGATGGCCCGACCTTGGCCAAGCTCTCGGCCCTGCGCGACTTCCTGAAGACGCTGGACATCGGCCTGCCCAAGACCGACCAGGTGCGCCCCTCCCACTTCAACCGCATCCTGGAAGAGGTGAAGGACACGGACGCCGCCCCGCTGGTGAACCAGGTGATCCTGCGCAGCCAGAGCCAGGCGGAATACGCCTCCGAGAATTACGGCCATTTCGGCCTGAATCTCCGCCGCTACGCGCATTTTACCTCCCCGATCCGCCGCTATGCGGACCTCATCGTCCATCGCGGCCTCGTGCGGGCGCTGGGGGTCGGCAAGGACGGGCTGCCGGACGATGCCACCGTCGAAAGCCTCGGCGAGGTGGCGGCTGCCATTTCCGTAACGGAACGCCGGGCCATGGCGGCGGAGCGGGAGACGGTGGACCGGCTCATCGCCCATCATCTGGCGGACCAGATCGGCGCGACCTTCAACGCCCGCATCACCGGGGCGACCAAGGCGGGACTCTTCGTCGCGCTCGACATCACCGGGGCGGACGGCTTCATTCCCGCCTCGACGCTGGGCCAGGACTATTACCGTTACGACGAAGTGCGGCAGGCGCTGGTGGGAGACCGCACCGGCGAAATGCACCGCATCGGCGACCCGGTGGAGGTCAAGCTGGTGGAGGCCGCGCCGGTGGCCGGCGCGCTCCGGTTTGAGCTTCTGAGCGAAGGCTCCTATGTAAAGGGTCCGCGCGGCGGCCCGCAGCGCCGCGGCGCGCCGTCCGGTTTCGCCGGTCGGCCGGGCAAATCAATGCCGGGACGGGCGAAAACGGGTAAGGCGGGTTCCGGGTCAGGCCCCGGCAAGGCCAAGCCCGGACGCGGCAGGCGCTGAGGCGTCCGGCGGCAAGACGTTGGAGAAGCGCGCTCCTCAGGAGCGACCGAGAGGTTCAGGACCGTGACCACGCCGACCGGCATGACCGTGACCCAGAAGCTGGCGGCCCCCGAAGAGGCGACCGGCAATGCTGCGGGCGCGCCTCCTGCCGGCGGCGCCTTCGAGCTTCCCCCGCCCCGCCGCGAGGTGCCCGGCGCGCTGATGCGCGGCGCCCGCGGCCTCTGCCCCGCCTGCGGCGCGGGAAGCATGTTCAGCAAATATCTCAAGGTGTCGCCCTTCTGCGCCACCTGCGGCGAGGAGCTGTACCACCACCGCGCCGACGACGCGCCGCCCTATGCGGTGATCTTCGTGGTGGGCCACATCGTGGTCCCGCTCATGGTGCTGGTGGAGGAATTGTATCGGCCGGAGGTGTGGGTCCACCTCTCCCTCTGGCTGCCGCTGACGCTGGTGCTGTGCCTCGTGCTGCTGCCGCCGCTCAAGGGCATGCTGGTGAACCTGCAATGGGCCCTGCGCATGCACGGCTTCGATTCCGGTAGCGACGAACGGGAGGCGCCGCCCGAGGGCGCCGTCCGCCCCGTCATTCGTGCCGTCCGCCCGACCCGTTGAGATCCATGAACGATTTCGCCACCCGCCTGACCGAAGCCGAGCGTCTTCAGGCTTCTCCCAACGTGCGCCCAAGCGACGCCGCGACCCTCATCCTCATCGACCGCAAGGGCAAGAAGCCCCGCGTGCTCATGGGCCGGCGGCACCCCAAGCTCAAGTTCCTGCCCGGCGTCTACGTGTTTCCCGGCGGCCGACTGGAAAAGGCGGACAAGGCCATGCCGGTCTATGGCTGCCTCGATCCGGACAGCGAGCGCCGCTTGATGTCCCATGTGCAGCGCCCGAGCCTCGGCCGCGCCCGGGGCCTCGCCGCCGCCGCCATCCGCGAGATGTATGAGGAGACCGGCCTCCTCGTGGGCACCAAGGATTGTGGCGCGCCCGAATCCCCCGGCGACGACTGGCGCGCTTTCGAGGAGCGCGGGGTGTTTCCCGATCTGAGCGCCCTCACCTTCGTGGCCCGCGCCATCACCCCGCCCCGCCGCCCCCGCCGCTTCGACACCCGCTTCTTCGTCGCCGACGCGGCGGCGGTGTGCGACGAGGTGAAGGGCCTCGTGGGCGAGGAGTCGGAACTCATCGACCTCGCATGGCTGACCTTCGCGGAGACGGAGAAGCAGGAGCTTCCCACCATCACCCGCGTGGTCCTCGAGGAACTGGCCGCCCGCATCGACGCCGGCTTCGGCCCGCGCCTGCCGGTGCCCTCCTACGCCATGGTCCGCGGACGCTTCGTCCGCACCCTTCTGGATTGAAGCCGAACGCGATGCATGCTCCCCACGGGTCCCTCGGCCACATGAGCCGGACGGCCTCCATCGCGGCCGCCATCTCCGCCATCACGGTGGTGGGCGTCGGCATCAGCCTGTCCATTCCCCTGCTGGCGCTGGAGCTGGAATCGCGCGGCATCACCAGCAAGTGGATCGGCATCAACACGGCGGTGGCCGGCATCGCCACCATCTTCACCGCGCCCTTCGTGCCGCTGCTGGTGCGCAAGATGGGACTGCGCGCGCTGCTGGTGAGCGCCATCGTGCTCGCCGCGGCGAGCCTCGTGGGATTCAAGGCGGCGCCGTCCTTCCTCATGTGGTTCCCGCTGCGCTTCGCCTTCGGCGCGGCGCTGTGCATCCTGTTCGCGGTCTCCGAATTCTGGATCAACGCCCTCGCCCCGCCCAACCGGCGCGGGCTCATTATGGGCATCTACGCCACCGCGCTCTCGCTGGGCGCGGCGCTGGGGCCGACCATCCTCAGCGTGCTCGGCGCCTCCGGCTGGGAGCCCTATATCGCCGGCGCGGTGGTGCTGCTGCTGGGCGCGATCCCGATCCTGCTGGCGCGGGGAATCACCCCCCGCATCCATGACGACAGCCACCACGGCGTGCTCACCTTCGTGCGCCGCTCGCCCTCGGCGGTGCTGGCGGCGCTGGTGTTCGGCGCCATCGAGACGGCGGTGATGACCTTCCTGCCGCTCTACGGCCTGCGCCTCGGGCTCTCCGAGACCAGCGCGGCCCTGTTGCTGACGGCGGCGGTCCTGGGCAACGTCGCCTTCCAGATTCCCATCGGCCTCATCTCAGACAAGGTGGACCGGCGGGTGCTGCTGTTCTGCTGCTCGCTGGCGGGCGCGGCGGGGGCCTTCACTTTGCCCTTCGTGCCGGTGTCGAGCCCGTGGTTCCTCGCCATGATCTTCCTCGCCACGGGCGTGGTGGGCTCGCTCTACACCGTGGGCCTCGCGCATCTGGGCGAGCGATTCCATGGCGCAGACCTCGCGGCGGCCAATGCGGCGTTCGTGATGCTCTATTCCGTGGGCCTGATTGCCGGCCCGCCGCTCGCCGGCGCCGGCATGGACCTCTACAACCCCTACGGCTTCGCCTTCGTCATCTGCACCATGCTGGCCGTCTATGCGGCCATCGTCGCCGGGCGGCTGATGACACGGGGCAAGCGGGAGGCGTGAGGCCGCCTCAATGCGCCCGCGCTTGACATTGCGGGCGCATTGAGAGAGGTTCCGCGCCCACGAGCCGCCGGAGACCGGCAGCGCGTCCGTTCTTCTTTTCGCCACCTCACGGTTTGCAAAAACCAGACGGTCGCACGCCGCACGCGGCACCCAGGGATCAAGACATGGCCAAGGCTGCTACCATCAAGATCAAGCTCCTGTCCTCGGCGGACACGGGCGTGTTCTACGTCACCAAGAAGAATTCCCGCACCAAGACCGACAAGATCGTGCTGAAGAAGTACGACCCGGTGGTGCGCAAGCACGTCGAGTTCCGCGAAACCAAGATCAAGTGATTCCGCTGCGGCGCTGGACAACGGCGCCGCGCGGCCTACAATCTCAGGTTCATCGTGACTGGATGGGGCGCCGAGAGGCGCCCTTTTCTTTTGGGCGATCAGGCCGGGCGACGACCAGTGATTCCCCCTACCGCCCCTGCCGCAGCGCGTTGAGCACGGCGATGGAGGCATAGCCGTCCGCCGGGGTGATTCCCGCCTTCTGCTGGAAGGCGCGCACCGCCCGCATGGTGTCGGCGCCCACGCGGCCGTCCGTGCCGCCGGTGCTGAAGCCGGCCGCGGTGAGGCGCTGCTGCACCTCCTGGATCTCCGCCAGCGTCAGTGCCCGCTCGCCCCCGGGCCAAGAGGCGACGAACGGCCCCTCCCCCATCACCCGGTCGCCCAGATGCACCACCGCCAGCGCGTAGTTGGACGAGGGGTTGTAGGACCGTACCGCATAGAAATTGTGGAGCAGCAGCAGCGCCGGTCCGCCGGGACCGCCCGGCAGCCAGAGCCGCGCCGGCTCGTCATAGGCGGAGAGCGACTGTCCCTCGATGGTGGTGAGGCCGAGTTCGCCCCACTGGGAGAGCGGCCGGCGCGTCTTGTTGTCGGCGAGGTCGGAATTGAAATTGCCCGGCAGCTTCGCCTCGAAGCCCCACGGCTCGCCGCGCCGGTACTTGCCGCGCTTGACCAGATAGTTGGCGGTGCCGGCGAGCGCATCGTCCGGCTTGCCGAAGGGCGAGATGCGGCCGTCGCCGTCGAAATCCACGCCCATGTTGAGCCACACCTCGGGCATCCACTGGGTGTGGCCCATGGCGCCGGCCCACGAGCCGGTCATTTCCTGCGGCGTGCCCCAGCCGCGCTCGACGATGACGAGGGCGTTGAGAAGCTCCGCCTCCCAGTATTTGCGCCGCCGCGCATCGCCCCAGGCCAGCGCCGCCAGCGAGTTGAAGATGGGCTTCATGTGCTTGGGGTTGTCGAGCACCTCGCCATAGGCGCTTTCCATGCCCCAATAGCCGAGCATCACCCGCCGATCGACGCCGAACGCCTGCTCGATGCGGTCGAAGAGCGCGGAATACTGCTTCGCCTTCTGCTTGCCGGTGGCGATGCGCCAGTCGGAGACGCGGCGGTTGAGATACTGCCAGGACTGCTCGGTGAACTCTTCCTGGTTGCGGTCCTGCGCATAGACCGAGGTATCCGGCTTCAGGCCGCTGAACACCTTGTTGTAGGTGGCGTCCGAGACGCCGCGGGCGCGGGCCCGGGCGCGGAAGGTCTCGACCCATTTGGGGAAGGACTGCGCCGCCTGCTGGGCGAAGACCGGCGGGGCGAGAAGGCCCGTGCCGGCAAGAAAAGCGCTCCCCGCAAGACCAAGGGTGAAGGCGCGGCGGCCGATGAGGAGGCGGGATCGGTCGTCGGTCATGTCTCTCCCGGTCAGGTCAGCTAGAGGAGGTGAAGGGACGGGCGGAGGCCAGCACCTCGGGATCGGCCACGGTGCGGCCGACGATGGCGGTGACACGCTCCGGCTCGAACGGCCGCAGCGTGGAGATGAGGCGCACCGGCCCGGTATCGGGCGGCGCCACGGCCGGGCCGATG
>JAYSCE010000281.1:0-5907 GCA_041915035.1 Xanthobacter sp. | reverse complement strand
GGGGTCCGGGGCCGTGGCGTCCGGGCTGGGGCTGGTATCGTCCCGGCTGGGGCTGGGGCTATTACAACAACACCGGCGCATGGATCGCGCTCGGCGTCGCCAGCGGCGTCGCCCTCGGTGCCGTGGCGGCGGCCAATGCGGACACGGTCTATACCGACGACGCCGTGGCCTATTGCATGTCGCGGTTCCGTTCGTACAACCCGGCGACGGGCACCTACACCGGCTACGACGGGTTCCAGCACCCCTGTCCGTGAGGGCAATGGCGCGGCCGCATTGGCGGCCGCGCTCCTTCAGGCCCGGCGGGGCCCGAATCGGCGAGCCAGAGACGCTCGGCGCGTCAGAAACGAGAAAAGCCCGGCGCGCTGCGCCGGGCTTTTTCTTTATGCCGCCCCAGAGCCCGCGTCAGCGGGAACCCTCGCGAAGGTCCCGCATCAGCGCGGGGCGAGGATCATGATCATCTGCCGGCCCTCAAGCATGGGCTCGGCCTCGACCTTGGCAATGGTCGAAACGTCTTCCTTGAGCTTCTGCAGCAGCTTGTAGCCGATGTCCTGGTGCGCCATCTCGCGTCCGCGGAAACGCAGGGTGACCTTCACCTTGTCGCCGTCCTCGAAGAAGCGCTGCATCGACCGCATTTTCACGTCGTAGTCGTGATCGTCGATGCCGGGGCGGAGCTTGATCTCCTTGACCTCGACCACCTTCTGCTTCTTACGCGCCTCGCTGGCCTTCTTCTGGTTCTGGTACTTGAAGCGGCCGTAGTCGAGGATCTTGCAGACGGGCGGTGCGGAGTTGGGGGAGATCTCGACGAGGTCGAGCCCGGCTTCCTGCGCCAGGGCGAGCGCATCGCGGATCGCTACCACCCCGCGGTTCTGACCGTCCTGGTCGATCAGCTGGACTTCGCGGATGCGGATTTCCTCATTGACGCGCGGTCCATCCTTCTCCGGCGCGACGGGTCTCATAGGGCGGCGAATGGCTTCAGCTCCTTGGTAATCAACACGATACCCCTAGGGTAAACAGGCCGCGGCGCCGGTCCTTGCCGTCGTCTGCGCAACCCGCCTCTGAGGGTAGGCTGGAAAGATCGTGACAAACCGCCGTAAAGTCAATGACCCATGCGGATTCGCGCGGCATTGGAGGGCGGTTTCCGGCGTTGCCGGCCGGAGGGCCGTCTCGCAGGGGCTGTGGTCGGTGGCGTGCCGGGCCACAGTTCAGCCGCCTTCCCTGTGCATGCCTCTGGGACACGGGTCCGCCGGCCCCCCGGACATCTCCATCCGGACTTTGCAATGACGACGACCCCGATGACCGCTCCTTCGTCCCGTTTCCGGCGCCGCGCCGGTGCCGCCCTCGTTGCTGTCCTGACGGCCACCGGCCTGACCGCGCTCGCCGGACCTGCGCGCGCGGACGGCAAGCTCAATGCCAAATATGTGCTGACCGTGGGCGGCGTCGAGCTCGGGCGGGGGTCCATCACCGTGGAGGCCGGCGAGCAGGCCTATGAGATTTCCGGTTCCGCCCGCGTGACCGGTGTCCTGCGCGCGGTCTCGTCCGGCAAGGGCGTCGCCGCGGCGCGGGGGGCCATCTCGGGCGGCAAGCTGGTGCCGAAGGTCTATGCGCTGAACGCCGAGGCCGACGGAAAGGCGGAGACGGCACGTCTCGCCATGGCGTCCGGGGCGGTGAAGGAGATGGAGGTGGAGCCGCCGTTCAAGCCAGCCGCCGACCGCGTTCCCATTGAGCAGTCGGTGCTGCAGAACATTCTCGACCCCATGAGCGGCGCCTTCGTCTATGTCCCCGGCACCGGCGACATGCTGTCCGCCGCGGCCTGCGCCCGCTCGGTCCCCGTGTTCGACGGACGCCAGCGCTACGACCTCGTGCTGTCCTACCAGCGCACCGAGACGGTGAAGGTGCCGGGATATGCCGGCTCGGCCGTCGTGTGTTCCGTGCGCTACCAGCCGGTCGCCGGCCACCGGCCCACCCGCTATACGGTCAAGTACATGGCGGAAAACAAGGATATCTACGTCTGGCTGGTCCCGATCGCCGGCACCCGCCTGATGGCCCCGTTCCGGGTGTCGGTGGCCACGATGATCGGCACCGCCCTGCTGGAGGCCACCTCGCTGGAAACCGAGGCGAAGGCAAGCACGGTGCCGGTGAACGTCCCCCGCTGAGCCGTCACCGAATCCGCTACCTCCGGTTCCGAGGGGCTACATCTCGTAGGGGGAGAAGCGGGAACGCGGCAGGCACTGCGATTCGATCGTGATTCGTTCGATGGCTGTTCTCCGGGCTGCCGGCAGCCTTGTCTTAGGTCGGGACACGGTCTCGTCTGCATCTTTCCCGAACGTGAGCGTTGCCGGCACGCCGTCGCGTTGACACTGACGGCGGCGGAGGTGTTCCCTGCTTGGGCGTGAACGGTTCACGCCCGAGGACATCATGGCGAAACGCAGCAAGGGTGCGCAAAAGGCTCAGGCAACGGCCCCGCGGGGTGTGACATCACTGACGGAAGCCAAGGCCTGGATGGCCAGCCGCGGCATCACCGAGATCGAATGCACCGTTCCCGATCTCGCCGGCGTGGCCCGCGGCAAGATCATGCCGGCTTCCAAGTTCTTTTCCTCGCCCGTGATGAACCTGCCGCTGTCGGTCTTCTTCCAGACCATCTCCGGCGAGTATCCCGACTATGAAGGGCTGGTCGATTCGGTCATCGCCGACAGCGACCTCGTGCTGGAGCCGGACCTTGCCACCCTTTGCTCCGTGCCGTGGGCGCAGGATCCGACCGCCCAGGTCATCCACGACGCCTATCACCGCGACGGCCGCCCGGTAGAGCTTGCCCCTCGCCAGGTGCTGCGGCACGTCATCTCGCTCTACGAGAAGAAGGGCTGGAAGCCGGTGGTGGCACCGGAGATCGAGTTCTATCTGGTCGAGCCCAACACCGATCCCGATTATCCCCTGAAGCCCCCGGTTGGCCGGTCCGGCCGGCCGGAGATCGGCCGCCAGTCCTATTCCATCCAGGCGGTGAACGAGTTCGATGCCCTGTTCGAGGACATCTACGACTATTCCGAGGCCCAGGGGCTGGAGATCGACACGCTGATCCACGAGGACGGCGCCGCGCAGATGGAGATCAACCTGCGCCACGGCGACCCGCTCGTGCTGGCGGACCAGGTGTTCCTGTTCAAGCGCACGATCCGCGAGGCGGCGCTGGCTCACAAGATCTATGCGACGTTCATGGCCAAGCCCATCGCCAACGAGCCGGGCAGCGCCATGCACATCCACCAGTCGGTCATCAACACCGAAACCGGACGCAACCTGTTCTCCGACGAGGACGGCGACCCGACGCCGGAGTTCTTCTCCTTCATCGCCGGCCACCAGAAATACCTGCCGGCGGTCATGTGCATCATGGCGCCTTCTGTGAATTCCTACCGCCGGCTGACGCGCGATTCCATGGCCCCCATCAACCTGCAGTGGGGTTACGACAACCGCACCGCCGGCCTGCGCGTGCCGCCCTCCACCCCCGAGGCGCGGCGGCTGGAGAACCGGGTGCCGTCGTCCGACGCCAATCCCTATCTCGCCATCGCGGCGTCCCTCGCCTGCGGCTATCTCGGCCTGACCGAGAACCTGCGCGCCACCGACCCCATCGACGGCGACGCGAAAAATCTCGATTTCGACCTGCCGCGCGGGCTCCAGGAGGCGGTTGCGGCGTATCAGGATAACGAACCCCTCGCCGAGGTCCTGGGCGAGCGCTTCGTCTCCGCTTATGCCGCGGTGAAGCAGGCCGAGTTTGAAACCTTCATGCGGGTGATTTCGCCCTGGGAGCGGGAGTACCTTCTGCTCAACGTGTGAGGCCGACCGGTGCATCAAGAGAACAAGAAGAAGGAAAGCGCCATGCACCGGGTCGCCGCCCCGCTCAATCCGGCCGGCCATGCCCGCTCCTGGTACACGGCGACGGCGACGGCATTCCCCGCCTTCTCACCGCTGAAGGGCGCGGTGCGGGCCGACGTCTGCATCATCGGCGCCGGCTACACGGGCCTGTCGGCGGCTCTGCATCTCGCCGAGGCCGCCCGGGTGGGCTCGGGTGCCTCCGGGCGGAACGGCGGCCAGCTCCACAGCGGCCAGCGCCGCGGCCAGGATTTCCTGGAAAAGGCGGTGGGGCGTGAGGATGCCCGCAAGCTGTGGAACCTTGCGGAGGAGGGCAAGGCGCTGGTGCGCAGCCTCATCGCCCGCCACAACATTCCCTGTGACCTGCGCGATGGCCTGATCCTCGCCGACCACAAGGCTCGGTTTGTCCCGGACAGCTACGATTACGCCCGCTCGCTGTGACGCGCTGGTGCCGCTCTCCCGCGACGAGATCCGGGCGCTGGTCGGCACCTCGGCCTATTATGGCGGACTACTGGACAAGGGCGCGGGCCATCTGCACCCGCTCAACTTCGCGCTCGGCCTCGGCTCCGCCGCCATTGCCGCCGGGGTCGAGATTCACGAGGGCACGCGGGCGGTCAAGATCAGCGATGAGGGTTCCGTGACCGTCACCACGGACGGCGGCGGCAGCGTCGTCGCCGACTTCCTGCTCGAGTGCGGCAACGGCCTGATGGACGGGCTCGACCGGCGGGTGGACGCCCACGTCATGCCCATCTGCAACTATATCGCCGCGACCGAGCCACTTGGGGACCTGGCGCACGAGATCATCGCCAACGACGCGGCGGTGGCGGACAGCCGGTTCGTCATCAACTATTTCCGCCTCTCCGCCGATGGCCGGCTGCTGTTCGGCGGCGGGGAGAGCTATCGCCGCGGGCTGCGGCCGGACGTGGCGGACTTCGTGCGACCCTTCATGCTGCGCATCTTCCCGCAGCTCGGCGAAGCCCGCATCGACTACGCCTGGGGCGGCGTGCTGGCCATCACCATGACGCGCCTGCCCTTCGTGCGCCGCCTGTCGCCGCATGTGCTGGTCTCGGCCGGCTACAGCGGGCAGGGCGTGGCGCTGGCGCCGCTGTTCGGGAAGATCCTCGCTGAGGCGGTGGACGGCCAGCTCGCGCGCTTCGATCTGCTCGGTCGCCTGCCGGTGCCGCCTTTCCCCGGCGGCACCCTGCTGCGCACCCCGCTAATGATGGCGGGCCTCAGCTACTACGCCCTGCGCGACCGGCTCTGAGGCCGCTCAGCCTCAGTTCAAGCCGCCGAGCCGCTTGGCTTCGGCGAGGGCCTTGAGACAGCCGGCCTCGTCGCCCGCCGCCTGCAAATTGATGGCCTGGTTGAGCGCTCCGAGGGCGCCGGAATCCGGCTGCGTCACTCCCGCCGCCGCCAGCGAGCCGGGTGTGGGCTGCTGGTCGGTCTGCGCCGCGATGGACTGCTCCTGCTCGGGCGGCTTCTTGGGGTGAGGCAGGCGCTCCTTGAGCGCCGCTTGAACCGAAACGATCTGCTCGAGGCAGGCCTGCGCGCGCGCCGGTGCGGCGAACGCGATCAGTACCAGTGCCGGCACCAGCGCGCCGGCGAAACGGGACGCGGAAAAATGAGCCATTCTCGACCTCGGCCACAGGCTGCGGGGTGGCGGGATGCGCGCCGCGCCCCAATGAGTCGCGAGCCGATCCGCCCGCGCCGCGAGCATACCCATGCCCACGGCCCGTTGGAATGCGGCGGCGCGACCGGATGGCGTCTCGATGGGGCCTTCCCGGCTAATGCCATGCGCCCGCCGCCGGGCGGCGGCGGACCAGCATGTTGAGTCCCTCGATGGCCGTTGAGAAGCCCATGGCAGCGTAGACATAGCCCTTGGGCACGTGGGCGCCGAACCCCTCGGCGATCAGCGTCATGCCGATCATGATGAGGAAGCCCAGCGCCAGCATCACCACGGTGGGATTGGCCTCGATGAAGCGGGCCAGCGGGTCCGCGGCGAAGAGCATGCAGGTCACGGCAGCGATCACGGCGATGACCATGATCGGGATG